>NZ_JBQDYQ010000019.1:0-50648 GCF_052105255.1 Brevibacterium sp. | reverse complement strand
CGCCAGCCACGGCTACCTGCCCATCCAGTTCTTCAACCCCGCCGTCAACACCCGCGCCGACGAGTACGGCGGCAGCCTGGAGAATCGTCGCCGGTTCCTCGCCGAGGTGGCCCAGACCGTCCGAGCCGCCGTCGGGCCCGATGTCGTGGTGGGCGTGCGGATCTCCGGTGAAGAGAAGACCGAGGACGGCCTCGTCGCCACCGAGATCCTCGACCTCATCGAACACCTCGACTCCCTGACGGCCGAGGGCGTCGACTGCCTCGACTACTTCTCGATCACCGCCGGCGATTCCTCCACTCTGCAAGGTGCCGTCCACATCGTGCCCTCGATGCAGATCGACCCCGGCTACGCCGCGAACCTGTCCGAGCAGGTCAAAAAGATCACCGCCAAGACCGTCATGGTCGCCGGCCGCATCAACCAACCCCACGAAGCCGAAGTCGCGATCGCCGAGGGCCGCACCGATATGGCGATCATGACCCGCGCGATGATCTGCGACCCCGAGATCGCGAACAAATCCCAGACTGACAGGGTCGACGAGATCCGCGCCTGCATCGGCTGCAACCAGGCCTGCATCGGCCACTTCCAGCAGGGCGTGCCGATCTCGTGCATCCAATACCCCGAATCCGGCCGGGAGCTGACCTTCCTTCCCCGACCGACGGTGCGCACCCGACGCAAGATCCTCGTCATCGGCGGGGGACCGGCCGGACTCAAGGCCGCCGCCGTCGCCGCCGAACAGGGCGATGAGGTGGTGCTCCTTGAAAAGGAGTCCCACCTCGGCGGGGCGGTGCTGTTGGCTCAGGAGCTGCCGTACCGGTCCGAATTCGGGGGAGCGGCGACGAATCTGTCCGCCGAGGCGGCCCGCGCCGGCGTCGACATCCGCACCTCCGTACCGGCCACCCAGAACTTCATCACCGAGGTGGCCCCCGACCACGTCATCATCGCCACGGGAGCCGAACAGCGAATGCCCGCCCTCGAGATCGCCGACGGCGCATTCGTCATCGGGGCTCGCGACTATCTGCGGGAGTCCCCGGACCTGCCGCCAGGCCGCGTGCTCGTCACAGACTGGAAGGGCGACTGGATTGGTCTCGGCATCGCCCTCCGACTGGCCGAGGCCGGGCGACACGTGAGCGTGGCGACGGCGGCGAACTACGCCGGTGCCGGGATCCAGCAGTACACGCGCACCCTGCTCGTGTCCCAAGCGCTGCGGACCGGTCGGATGCAGTTCGTCAACGACGCTCGCCTCGTCGGCATCGATGCCGATACCGGTTACCTGCAGTCCACTCTCTGCGAGGTCGTTCATGAGGTCGACGGCGTCGCCGCGACGATCGTCTCCGAAGCACCGCGATCGGTGCCGGTCGACCTCGACTTCGGAGCCGCCTCGGTGACGGTGATCGGCGACGCCCTGGCCCCGCGCACGGTCGAAGAGGCCGTGTACGAAGGGCTGACAGCGGCCACCTCTCTGGCCGAACGAGACGAACCGGTCGCGTCGTGAGCCCGCGACCGGCCCAACCTGCCGCCGAAACCGAGACGAAGATGGCGGCGATCATCGCGGCCACCCTCGATCAGATCGTTGACCGCGGACCGACTGCTGTGCGCATGGCCGATGTAGCGAAGGCCGTCGGCATGTCGGTCGGGACGGTGCAGTACTACTTCGGGTCACGCGATGCCCTGCTCGCCGCAGCGTTCTCGGCCCACAGCGATGCGGTGCTCAAGGACATCGCGGACATGGCGAATCCTGATGGCAAGAACACGGTCGAAGGGACAGAAGCCGGGTCGCCTCGGTACCGTCTGCACGCGGCCTTCACCGCCGTCCACGAGGTCGGCAATCACGGCCAGAGGTCGCGGATCTGGATCGAACTCGTCACCGCGGCACGCACCCACTCGAGCTTGCAGGATTGCGTCGATTCCGTCTTCGAAGGGTGGCGCAGCCTGTTCTCACGCATCATCGGTGACGGCATCACGACCGGAGATTTCACACTTTACGGGCTCACCGTCACCGAGGTGGTCGACACGTTCATCGCCATCATCGACGGCTTCGACCTCGCGAACGTCGCCGGACAGGGACCCGAGCCGACGACGATGACGCGCATCCTCGGCGCGACTGCGGACGGCCAGTTGAGCGGTGGGAGTCCGGGCGCCGCTGCGACGCATTCGGGTCCGCACAATCCGGTCCGGTCATAGCCCGGCCCGCCTCAAAGCCTGGCGATCGTCTCCACGTCTTCGCCGAACTCCCGAGCTGTCTCCTCGGACACCGTCGCGCGTGTCGCCCGCAGCGCCTCGAGGTAGTCATCGGTCGACAGCACGTCAGACCGCGAAGCGATGTCGAGGTGCTGCCGCCGCAGCGACGACGCCAGAGCTTCCTGCGAAGCACGCCGGGCCGCATACTCGATATCGGCCGGGGTCAGACCGTCACTGGCATTGACGAGCACGTCGAGATCGACACCGCCGATCGTGTGCTCGGGAATGTAGCGCGACCAGATCGCTTCCCTGGCGGTGGCATCGGGCAGCCCGATCGGGATGACGTAGTCGAAGCGCCCGTGCCGCAGGAACGCCGCATCGAGGGCGCGGACGAAGTTCGTCGCACAGATGAGCAGCCGGCCCTCCCGATCTCGAAACTGACCGACCTGCTTGAGCAGCTCATTCGTCACACCCTGCGTCGGCGACGGCGGCTCACCCCCGCGCTTCGACGCGATCTCCTCGACCTCATCGATGAACACGACAGCATGCTCGAGCTCATTGATCTGCTCGAACGTTGTCCGCAGACCCGCGGCCACACCACCGGGCTCACCGGACAGACGCGACGGGAACACCTCGACGAACGGCCAGTCCAACCGCGACGCCACCGCCTTCGCAAATGTCGTCTTCCCCGTCCCCGGCGGACCGAAGAGCATCACCGCCCGAGGCGGGACCACCCCGAAATGATCGGCGAGATCCGGTTCGGCCAAGGGAACGACGAGGCGGTCCTCGAGCATGTCCTTCTCCTCCTGCATCCCGCTGACCCCGTCCCAGAGGTGGCGCGGCAGGATGCGTCCGCCCACCGTTTTGAGACGGTCGAGCTCACGACGTTGGACGGGCAGGTGCCGTTCGACGTACTTCAGCCCGGAACGGGTCTCGAAACCGTTGGCCACCAGACCATCGCAGGCCGACGTCCCCGCGGGAATGAGCATCGACAGCTTCCCCAAGCCCAGCGGCATGAGGCGTCGTTCGAGCGCGTCGAGCAGCCCCGCCTCGGCGCGGGTGCCCTGCTCCGGATCCGCACGGACCGCCTCGAGGACATGGAAGAACACGAGAACCCCCTGCCCGTGGGCGGCGCGGCCGACGGCGGCACCGACGATCTCCTCATCACGGACGGCCACGACGGCCTGATTGCGCTGGCAGGCGGCCAGCACCTCGGAGAGCGGATAGAGCGGGGGAGCGGCCGCAGATTCCGGGACGGCGGCTTCGAAGAGACGGATGATTCCGTCGAGGTCATCATCATGGAAATCGCGGATGCGGGTGCGGGTCATCGAAAACTCCTGAGTTTCGGTGGCAGGCAGGGCACAAGCGTAGACGATCAGACGGACGCGGGTGTGATCCATCTCTCACCGTGATCGCATGAGCGCCGCAGACGAGGCGAACGACACCCGCAACGCGGGTGGACCACTGCACTGATGAGACGACGTGGGCGGTATCCTTGGGTCTATGGCGATTCTCGGTGATCAGGCAGCAGCGACTGCCATGGACGCGTTCGGTTCCGTCGGCACGGCAATGGTGACTCCATTCAAGCGCGACGGCAGCATCGACTATGCGTCCGTGGAGAAGGTGGCGAACCACCTCGTCGAGCTCGGCAACGACATGCTCGTCGTCTCCGGCACCACCGGCGAATCTCCGACGACGACCGACGATGAGAAGGTCGAACTCATCCGCGTCGTCCGCGGAGTCATCGGCAAGCGGGCGAAGATCGTCGCCGGCACCGGCAACAACGTCACCGCACACACCATCGACCTCTCCCGCCGCTCGGCCGATGCCGGAGCCGACGGGATCCTGCTCGTCACGCCGTATTACTCGAAGCCGACCCAGCCGGCGATCGAAGCCCATATGCGCGCGGCCGCCGACTCCACCGACCTGCCGGTCATGCTCTATGACATTCCCGGCCGCGCCGGTGCCCCGATCATCACGGACACCCTGCTGCGACTCTCGGACCACCCGAACATCCTCGCGGTCAAGGACGCCAAGGGCGACCTCTTCGCCTCCTCGTTCGTCATGAACAACTCCTCGCTCGTGTACTACTCCGGCGAAGACGCGCTCAACCTTCCGCTGCTGTCCCTCGGCGCACTCGGACTCGTGTCCGTGGCCGGGCACGTCTGCTCGGACCGGTTCGCCGCCATGGTCTCCGCAGTGGCGAACAACGACCTGGGCACCGCACGCACCCTCTCCCGCGACACCGCGGACGTGGTGGATGCGCTCATGAACCACATGCCGGGAGTGATCTCGGCGAAGGCCGCTCTGCAGGCCCAAGGAATACTCGACAACCGCGACGTGCGTATGCCGCTGCTCCCAGCTGATGAGGATCAGATGGCGTTCGTCGCCGCCCAATTGACCAGGAGTGGTTACCTCAGTGAATAATGCATTGACCCAAGAACTGTCCCTCCCGCCGAAGATGGACAGAGAAGCCGTCCGCATCGTCGCGCTCGGCGGACTAGGCGAAGTCGGCCGCAACATGACCGTCTTCGAATACCACGGCAAACTTCTCATCGTCGACTGCGGTGTGCTCTTCCCTGAAGAGGACCAGCCCGGCGTCGACCTCATCCTCCCCGATTTCTCCTACCTCGATGACCGCCTCGATGACATCATCGGTCTCGTCCTGACCCACGGCCACGAAGACCACATCGGCGCCGTTCCCTACCTGCTGCGACGCAAGGGCGACATCCCGATCCTCGGCTCGCGGCTGACGATCGCGCTCATCGAAGCCAAACTCAAAGAGCACCGGATCAAGCCCATCACCCGTGTGGTGGCCGAAGACGACGTCGACCAGCTCGGTCCCTTCGACCTCGAATTCGTCGCCGTCAACCACTCGATCCCCGACGCCCTGGCCGTATTCATCCGCACCGGCGCCGGCAACATCCTGCACACCGGTGACTTCAAGATGGACCAGCTGCCGCTTGACGGCCGCATCACCGACCTCCGCGCCTTCGCCCGCCTCGGCGAAGAGGGAGTCGACCTGTTCATGACGGACTCGACGAACGCCGAGGTCCCCGGCTTCACTGCGCTGGAGAAGGACATCGGGCCCGTGCTCGAGAACCTCTTCGGCACCGCCGAGCGCCGCATCATCGTCGCCTCGTTCTCCTCCCACGTCCACCGCGTGCAGCAGGTGCTCAACGCCGCCACTGCTCACGGTCGCAAGGTGGCCCTCGTCGGCCGCTCCATGGTGCGCAACATGAAGATCGCCGAAGACCTCGGCTACCTCAACGTGCCGGCCGGAACGCTCATCGACATCAAGAAGGTCGACGACTACCCCGAGGACCAGATCGTCCTCATGTGCACCGGCTCCCAGGGTGAGCCGATGGCCGCCCTGTCGCGCATGGCCAACCGCAACCACCGCGTCGACGTCGGCGACGGCGACACCGTCATCCTCGCCTCCTCGCTCATCCCCGGCAACGAGAACTCCGTGTTCAAGGTCATCAACGGCCTGATGAAGCTCGGCGCTCGTGTCATCTCGAAGGCCGACGCGAAGATCCACGTGTCCGGCCACGCCTCCGGAGGCGAGCTGCTCTACTGCTACAACATCGTCAAACCCCGCGGCGTCATGCCCGTCCACGGCGAATGGCGTCACCTGCTGGCCAACGCCCGCCACGCCGAGGCGACCGGAGTCGACCCGAACAATATCGTCCTGGCCGATGACGGCTGGGTCGTCGACCTCAAGGACGGTCACGCCGAGGTCGTCGGCGCCGTCGACTGCAACTACGTCTTCGTCGACGGTTCGTCGGTCGGTGAGATCACCGAGGCGGACCTCAAGGATCGTCTCGTCCTGTCCGGTGAGGGCTTCGTGACGATCTTCATGGCCGTGAACTCGCAGACGAAGTCGCTCATCGCCGGACCCGAGATCCACGCCCGCGGTGTGGCCGAGTCCGATGACGTCTTCGACTCGATCGTCCCGAAGGTGCAGAAGGCCGTCGAGGATGCCCTGCGTGACGGCACCACTGATCAGTACCAGCTGCAGCAGGTGGTGCGCCGCACCGTCGGCCGCTGGGTGTCCTCGAAGCTGCGCCGCAAGCCGATGATCGTCCCCATGGTCGTCATCGTCTGAGACCCAGTCTTCGAGCGGCTGCGTCGGCGGTCGGCTCGACTGTCGGTCTGCTGCACAGACGAAACCGCGAACGCCCGCAGGTGCCTGAAGGTCCTGCGGGCGTTGTCGCGTTCTGGGCGAATCGCCTTCTGATCGGCACATCGCGTTTGAACCCGATGCCTGGATCAGAAGGCGATGACACCTGTGCCAAAAGGCGATGAGGCTCGCTGCGGGAATGATTCGCGCGGGCGGCTGCGTTCAGGTGCGGGAACGATCCGCGCGGACGGCACAGCCAAGCGCGAGCGGCTGCGTCAGGCGCGAGCGGTGGGCTCCGGATCGTCGTCGGCCGTGCCTTCGCTGCCACCGGCCGCCCTGACGCCGACCCCAGGCAGCGGCTTGCCCGGGGAGCGGCGGATCATCACCACGACCACGGCGAGGCCGATGATGATCGCGGTGAGGACGACGGTGCCCGCATTGAAGCCCAGACCGTTGAGGCCGATGAACGCCAGAGCGCCCGCGGTCAGCGAA
Source organism: Brevibacterium sp. (assembly GCF_052105255.1). NCBI lineage: Bacteria > Bacillati > Actinomycetota > Actinomycetes > Micrococcales > Brevibacteriaceae > Brevibacterium > Brevibacterium sp. Next base: position 43,855 of record NZ_JBQDYQ010000019.1, on the reverse strand, counting down.
TAGACGAGCATCGGGATCGAGGTGCGACGAATGAGCTCACCCTCCCGACCGATGAGGCCCACCGTCGCCGAGGCGGCCACGACGTTGTGGACGGCCACCATATTTCCAGCGGCGCCACCGACCGCCTGAGCCGCGACCACGGTCTCAGGGCTGGCCGCGCCGATCGCGGTGCCGGTGGAGAACTGGAACTGCGAGAACATGACGTTCGAAACCGTGTTCGACCCTGCCACGAATGCACCCAGCGCACCGGCGAACGGGGCGAACAGCGGCCAGGCGTCGCCGACCGAGCTGGCGGCCGCCTCGGCGAGGGTGACCGGCATCGAATCCAGGCCGGCCCCGTTGTAGTCGGCACCGGAGTTGATGAACACGCGCACCAGCGGCAGGGAACACAGCAGAGCAACGGCCGCGCCGGCGATCTGCGAACCGGCGATCTGCCACGAGCCTGCCACCTGCTTCCTCGTCATCCGGTGGATGAAGTACGTCAGCCCGCAGGCGAGGACGAAGATCGCTCCCGGCGACCACAGCAGATCCATGTTCTGACTGATCGGGGTGCCGAAGATGTTATCGATCTTGATCACGGCCGGACCGGTGAGGAACTCCTTGATCGCGGGCACATTGCGCGTGATGAGCAGCAGAGCGACGACGATGAGATAGGGCGACCAGGCGCGGGCCAGCGACATCTTCTTCGTCAGCTGCGCCTTCTCCTTGTTCGGGTCGACCGTGCCCATCCAGAACGACGGCCACGTCTCACGCGGAGCGAAGTCCCAGGTCTTCTTCGGCATGAGGAAGCCCATCCGGGAGGTCGTCACGACGATGGCCAGACCGATGAGTCCGCCGAGCAGCGACGGGAACTCGGGCCCGAGCACATTGGCCACGATGAGGTAGGGCACGATCATCGCCACCGCCGCATAGATCGCGAACGGGGCGATGGCCAGACCGTCGGCGAATCGCCGATTGGCACCGAAGAACCCGGTCATCATGCACGAAAGCAGCAGCGGGATGAGAATGCCGCAGCAGGCGTGGATGAGCGCGACCTGGGCGGCGGTGTGAGCGACGAACTCGGCCTGGCCGAGGCCGAGCTGACCGGCGCGTTCGGCGACATCGGCCGACATCGAGCCGTCCTCCTGAGACAGTCCGGTGCCGATGCCCACGACCATCGGGGTGCCCACGGCGCCGAAGCTCACCGGAGTCGACTGAATGATGAGACCGGCGAGGACCGCGGCGATCGCGGGGAAGCCGAGGGCCAGCAAGAGCGGGGCGACCACGGCCGCCGGAGTGCCGAAGCCGGCGGCACCCTCGATGAAGGAGCCGAAGAGCCAGGCGATGATGATGACCTGCACGCGCCGGTCCGGGGAGATCGCGATGAACCCCGAGCGGATCGTCTCGATCGCTCCGGACCGGGTGACCGTGGCCAGCAGCAGAAGCGCGCCGAAGACGATCCACAGCAGTCCGATCGCGACGAGGAGGCCCTGGACGACCGATGCGCCGATCGTCACCCACTCGATCTGCCAGGCGAAGTTCGCCACGAGCGCGGCAGCGATCAGTCCGATCGGCATGGCGTATTTCGCAGGCCACCGGAATCCGATGAGAAGGATTCCGGCCAAGAGGATGGGGGAGAGGGCCAAGAGAGCTGCAACAGCGAGGTTGTCCACTTTTCAGTCCGATCCGCGGCGTCGTTGCCGCATCGGCGAATCCATGAGCGATGTCCCTCTCATCTTCTCCAGCAGCCTGGGCAGAGTCAATGACCACGCGGTCTCGAATGCAGGATAGGGTTTGACGAGACGTGCATCACCTCATATTCTTTCGTTGTGTGAACAAACATTTTCACAATGTGAAAGTTTCGCAGTCAAAACCCCGTTGACCAGCGAACAAATCGCATCACCAGATGTGGATAAGGACGCAGCACCGATGTGCTGACTAAGGAGAACCATCGATGACCGCTCATATCGAAAACCTGGACATCCCCGCCGGGATGGAGATCACCGGTGAGCTGCCGGACGGGGCTGAGAAGGTCCTCACGCCCAAGGCGCTTGAGCTCATCGTCGACCTGCACCGGAAGTTCAACGGCGGCCGCCTCGAGCGCCTCGAGGCTCGCAGGGAACGCCAGGCCGAGATCGCCGCAGGCAAGGACCTCGACTTCCTCGAAGAGACCGCTGAGATCCGCAACGATCCCTCCTGGCAGGTCGCACCCCCGGCACCCGGTCTCGAAGACCGCCGCGTCGAGGTCACCGGCCCCACCTACAAGAAGATGACGATCAACGCGCTCAACTCCGGCGCGAAGGTGTGGCTGGCCGACCAGGAAGACGCGAACACCCCGCAGTGGGACTCGGTCATCCAGGGCCAGATCAACCTGCTCGACTCGCTCAACCGCGAAATCGACTTCACCTCGCCTGAGGGCAAAGAATATAAGCTTGCCCCCGACGAGGAGCTGCCGACCATCGTCGTGCGCCCCCGCGGCTGGCACATGCCCGAGAAGCACATCCTCATCGACGGCGAGGAGACCTCCGGTTCGCTCGTCGACTTCGCGCTCTACTTCGCCACCGCCGGTCAGATCCAGATCGAGAAGGGCCGCGGCCCCTACTTCTACCTCGCGAAGATGGAGTCCCACCTCGAGGCCCGCCTGTGGAACCAGGTCTTCGAGCACGCTGAGGATGCCTTCGGCCTGTCCCGCGGCACCATCCGCGCCACCGTGCTCATCGAGACCTACCCCGCAGCCTTCGAGATGGAAGAGATCCTCTACGAACTGCGTGAGCACTCGGCCGGCCTCAACGCCGGACGCTGGGACTACATCTTCTCGGTCATCAAGTACTACCGCTCCCGCGGCTCCGACTACCTGCTGCCGGACCGTTCGGACGTGACGATGACGGTGCCGTTCATGCGCGCCTACACCGAACTGCTCGTGCGGACCTGCCACAAGCGCGGGGCACACGCCATCGGCGGAATGTCCGCGTTCGTCCCCTCGAAGGACGAAGCCGCGAACAGAGCCGCCTTCGACAAGGTGCGTGAAGACAAGTCGCGTGAGGCCTCCAAGGGCTTCGACGGCTCCTGGGTCGCTCACCCCGGAATGGTCGCACTCTGCAAGGAGGTCTTCACCGAGACCCTCGGCGACAAGCCCAACCAGATCGACAACAAGCGCGAAGACGTCAATGTCACCGCTGCCGATCTGCTCGACGTGAAGTCGACCCCGGGTGCGATGACCGAGGCGGGCTTGCGCACCAACGTGTCCGTCGGCATCCAGTACCTGCGTGCCTGGCTCGAAGGCAACGGCGCTGTCGCCATCAACGGACTCATGGAAGACGCCGCGACCGCCGAGATCTCCCGCTCCCAGGTGTGGCAGTGGTGTGATGCTGGTATCACCCTCGACTCCGGTGAGACGGTGACGAAGGAACTCGTCGAGCGCATCGTCGCCGAGGAGGTCGCCAAGCTGCCCGGTGACGACTCAGGTTGGAAGGACGCCACCGACACCTTCGTCTCGGTCGCCCTCGACCCCGAGTACGTCGACTTCCTCACTCTGCCGGCCTACGCCCGCATGCCGTGATCCGCAGGTCGTGATCGACTCCGGCCCTGCTGCGTGCCCCGACTCGGGCAAGCAGGTCCACGGCCGGTGACGACACCGAACGCCCCCGAAATCTGTGCAATGCGCACCGATTTCGGGGGCGTTCTTCGCTAAGCTCGACATACACACGCAAGCGACGGTTGCGGACCGACCCGCAGGCGGGAGGCGCCGATAACGGATGGATTGACGGAGGTGGGGATGAGCCTGAGCACAGACGCACTGCCCCGACTGGCCGGTCCCAGGGGCATCGCCGAACTCTCCGAACTCATGGCCCGCGCCCACGCCGAGAACCGTACCGTCGCCGTGTTCGGCGGCGGCACTGCCTTCGACGATCATCCGCCCGCGTCCACTCCGGGCCTGCTCATCGACCTGACCTCCATCGCCGAGGTGGCCGACCAGTCCGGCGACACCATCCGGGCCGGAGCCGGAACCCGGATCAGCGCCCTGACCGGGTTCGCCGCCCAATCAGGACAGGAGATCCTCGCTGATCTTCCCCGCGACCGCATCGACGCCGGCGCCACGCTGGGCGGAATGATCGCCACCGCGGCCACCGGGCCCCGCTGCCTGCGCCGTCCCCGCCTGGCCGAGACCGTGGAATCCGTGACGGTTATCGCCGCCGACGGGACCATCGCCCGCACCGCTGACGGCCTTCATCCGGATCTGGGCCGTCGCGCTCTGCCGCGCCTCATCACCGGATCCTGGGGGACCCGGGCGATCATCGCCGAAGCCGAGATCCGTCTGACCGAGCGACCCGAAACGCAGAGATTCGTGTGGATTCCCGGCACCGAGGCGGCCTGCGACCTTCTGACCGCCCGTCGCGTTCCCGACGCGGTCGTCATCGAACGCCCAGCCGGTTCGCCGGCGGCGACAGTTGTTCTCATCGAAGGGGAGACCGACGATGTCGAGGAGGAGGCGGGCCACCTCGTCGATCGTGTTCCCGGCGCGACTCCGTGCGCCGAGCCGGAATGGTGGGGTCGCAGAGCGCGGCTGGCCGCGACCATCGAGCTGTCGGTGGCACCGAGCTTCATTCCGACCCTCATCGATGCCGTCGACCGGCTGGAGACGACGATCGGCTATCCGCTGCAGCTGCGCGGCAGCGCGACAGGGTCCTTCGAACTGGGCGTCGGCGCCCCGGATTCCGAGCCCGGAGTGGCCACGCGCGTGGTCCTCGAACATCTGCGCAGCTTCGGACTGCACTTCATCGCCGCCCGGCTCATCCATGCGCCCGCATCGGTCTGGGATGAGGTCGACGCGTGGGGCCCGCAGCCGGGCCGGCAGGGTCTGGTAGAGCTCAAGTCGCTCGTCGATCCGCGCGGAATCCTCGCCCCGGGCCGCGGAATCGCCGGGGTCTAGCGCCGCGCGACTGACGCGGCACGACTGGTGCCGCGTACCGGGCCGCGACCTGTCCCGGACTGCTACTTCACCAACAGCACCGGGCACTCGGCTTCGAGGATGACCTGCTGCGCACTCGACCCGAGCAGCAGCTTCACGACGGGTGAGCGGCGCTTCGTGCTCATGACGATCACCGCGGCGTCGTGCTCCTCGGCCAGGCCGAGGATCTGCTCGGCCGGATCGGGACCGGCACGGTGGACGGCATACTCGAGTCCCGCCTCGGCGAGGGCCGTGCCCAACTTCGTGCATTCGGCCAGGGAGGACGTCGACGGGGCTGTCGTCGTATCCGTGCCGAACATGACCGCCTGCACCGCCGCGTTCTCACGGCGGGCCGCGGCGATTGCCTGCTCGAGCACATCGTCCGAAGCATCCGGACGCAGTGCCAAAACCACGGTCGCGGCAGCCGAACCGACGCCCGGTGAGGCGGTGACCTGCCGGGACGGGGCAGGGAAGCGGCGCTGTGGAGCCGAATAGAGATCAGTCATCGTAGGTCCCCGTTCAGCCGATTCCGATGACGCCGAGGGCGACACCCACGGCGAGCATGACGAGGGCGACGATGAGTGCGCGCCACAGCACCTTCTTGTGGTGATCGCCGAGTTCGACACCGGACAGGGACACGAGCAGCAGGATAGCGGGTACGAGCGGCGACTGCATGTGCACGGGCTGCCCGGTGATCGAGGCGCGGGCCATATCTGCCGCGGAGATGCCGAAGTGGGAAGCGGTCTCGGCGAGCACGGGGAGGATGCCGAAGTAGAAGGCGTCGTTGCTCATGAAGAACGTCATCGGAATCGACAGCAAGCCGGTGATGACGGCCATGTAGGGCCCCATCGAGTTCGGGATGACCGCGACGAGCCATTCGGCCATCGCATCGACCATTCCGGTGCCGGACATGATGCCGGTGAGCACGCCTGCGGCCATGACCATGGCCACGACGGAGATGATCGCGGTCGCGTGGGAGGCGAGCTCCTCCTGCTGGTCCTTCATCTTCGGGAAGTTGACCATGAGTGCGATGACGGTGCCGATCATGAACAGGTACGGCAGCGGGAGGATGTCGACGATGAGCAGGACCATCACGGCCACGGTCAGGGCCAGGTTGAACCAGAACAGCTTCGGACGCAGGGTCGCGCGGTTGGGATCGAGCGCGGTGTTCGACAGGCCCGAACCAGTTCCGGCGGATCCGTCTGTGTCGTTCGCGGAGGTGGGTCCGGCCTCGGGGGTGGTGTCATCATTCGCCGAGGCGGCCGACCCGAATCCGTGTCCGTGTCCAACCGTGGTCGCACCGTTCCCGCCGCCCGCGGACGAACCCGCGGTCGTGCTGGCTCCGGCCACGGCGCCGACGAGGTCCCTGCGACGGTTCGATCCGCGGTCGGAGACCCAGGCGACGCCGTTCTTGGCCAGGCGGCGGCGTTCGGAGATGCCGAGCACATAGGCGAAGATGAGGCACACGAGCAGGCCGGCCACCAGGGACGGGACCATGGGGACGAAGATCTCGTTCGCGTCGATCTGCAGCGCCGAGGAGGCTCGGGCCGTCGGTCCGCCCCACGGGACGATGTTGAGGGTGCCGTTGATGAGACCGGCCACGCAGGTGAGCACCACGGGAGACATCTCGAGGCGCTGGTAGATCGGCAGCATGGCCGCAGTGACGACGATGAACGTCGTCGATCCGTCGCCGTCGAGCGACACGGCACCGGTGAGCAGCGCAGTGCCGAGGACGACCTTGACGGGGTCGTTGCCGGCGACCTTGAGGATGAACTCGACGAGCTTGTCGAAGAGGCCGACGTCGATCATGATGCCGAAGTAGATGATGGCGAAGAGCAGCAGCGCTGCCGTCGACGACATCGAGGCGATCGCGTCCATGACCATCTCTCCGATGCCCAGACCGGCCCCGGCGAAGAGGCCGAAAATCGTGGGCACGAGAATGAGTGCGAGGATCGGCGAGAGTCGTTTGGTCATGATCAGCGTCATGAAGACTGCGATCATGGCGAAACCGAGGATGACAAGCACGAGCTTCTCCTTCGAAGGCGAATGTGAGGCTCGAAACACCGTAGGGCCCAGATCGCGGGCCGCGCTCGCTTGTGTGCACTGATGGCGTTTAGATCGTTGACCGCCTTTTGCGCATTTCGCTCACACGCGGCTACGCTGAACGCGTGTCCCGGCCCCACCGTTCGTTCTCCCGACGTGTGCTGATCTCTCAGCTCGCGCTTGTCATCGTGATCCTCGCCCTGGTCACCGGAGTGTTCGCGTGGATGGGGGCGCGCACCGTCACGGAGGTGACCGAGACGAAGGCGCTGGCCACTGCCCGCACCTTGGCGATCGATCCGGCCGTCCGTGCCGCCGCCACGCAGGCTTCGGCCGAACACGCCGATGAGCCCGATGAGCAGATCGTGGAATCGATGTTGGCGATCACCGATGATCTGCGCGACCGCTCGGGCATCACCTTCGCCGTCATCACTGACGACCGCGGCATCCGACTCACCCACCCCGACCGGTCGAAGATCGGGCACAAGGTCTCGACCTCGCCGGATGAGGCACTGGCCGGACGCGAGAACGTCTCCCACGAATCCGGAACCCTGGGCGAGACGGTGCGGGCGAAGGTGCCGATCTATTCGACCGAGGACGGCAAGACCGTCGTCGGTGAGGTCTCGGTCGGCATCTTCGCCTCCGTGCTCGATGCCGACGTCCGCCGGGAGATGCTGCTGCTCGGAACTGTGGCAGTGCTTGCGCTGGCCCTTGGGGTCGGTGTCTCGTATTGGCTCGGCCGCCGGCTGCGGCGGGAGACGCTCGGAGTCGGACCCGAAGAGCTCGCCGAGATGGCTCGCGACCAAGGTGCCGTGCTCCACGGCCTCGACGACGGAGTGCTCGGTTTTGACACGAACGGCAAGCTGACTCTGAGCAATTCGAACGCAAAGAAGCTGCTCGGGGCGAACCGCCACGACGCTGGTTCGACCGTCTCCGGCGGGGACGACGGAGCCGCCCCGGCAAAGAACGTCGATCGCGCGCACGGCGCGGACCGTGTGAACGGAACGGCGGGCGCATATGGGGGAGCCGCCTCGGCGGGGGATTCCGACCGCGAACTGGCCGCCGTCTCTGACGACGAGCTCGTCACTGTGCCGGACGAGATCACCGCGCTCATGGCCGAAGCCCCGGCGGACGCAGCCTTGCGGCGGCGGATCACGATCGGCGACCGGATCCTGCTGGCCACAGCCGTGCGGGTCCAGCGCGACGGGGTGTCGGTCGGCGGGGTCGTGACCCTCCGCGACGAGACCCAGATGCTCACGATGGCTCGCCAGCTCGAATCCGTCACCGCGATGGCGCGGGCCCTGCGCACCCAGCGCCACGAGTTCGCCAACCGGCTGCACACCGTGCTCGGCCTCGTCGACACGGGCGCCACCGATGAGGCCCACACCTATCTGTCCTCCCTTTTGGGCACCGGGCCGATCACGACCCCCGTCGGGGACATCGACCTCATCTCCGACCCGTACCTGCGCGCCGTTCTGGAAGCGAAGGGCACGACCGCCGCGGAGGCGGGAGTGGCCCTGGCAGTCACCCCCGACTCCTTGGCCGTAGGTGCGGTCCGCGACCCGGAAGCGGTCACGCTCATCCTCGGCAACCTCATCGACAATGCCGTGCGTGCGGCCGTCGCTGGTCAGCGGTATGCCGAGGACGGAGGCCGAGTCGAAGTGCAGGTGCTCAGCTCCGGGACGGAACTCCACGCGGTCGTCACGGACACCGGCGACGGGATCGACGACGAGGTGGCGGGGAAGATCTTCGACGAGGGATTCTCGACTTCGACGGCCGCCTCGGCGCCGGATTTCGGGATCGGACTCACTTCAGGGACCGGCACCGGGGACGGCCACGGACTCGGCATCGGACTTGCGCTCAGCCGCCGGGTCGCTCAGAAGGGCGGGGGAGCGGTGTGGCTCATCGATGGCCACGATCCGGACCTTGGCGGGGCGAGCTTCGGCGTACGCCTGCCCGATGCGCTCGACGATCCTGACGGCGCGGGCGACGACGGCGACGACGGCGATGCGGTCGCTGACGGTGCGGGCGACGTGACAGCGGCAGGCTGCGCGGGCGGCGCGGGCGCTGACGGCGCGGGCGATGTGACGGTCGCCGACGACGATTTCCCAACTGATGAGGAGAGATGATGGTCAACGTTCTCGTGCTCGATGACGACTTCTTCGTCGGGCAGATCCATGCCCGCTATGTCGACGAGGTGCCCGGCTTCACGGCGCTCGAACCCGTCCGCGACCTGAAGACAGCGGGCGAGATCATCGTCGAGCACGACGTCGACCTGCTTCTCGTCGACTATGTGCTGCCCGAGGGCACCGGTGTCGACCTCATCCGCGAGACCGATATCGATGCCATCGTGCTCTCGGCGGTCACGGATCCGCAGGTGGTCCGCTCGGCGCTGCGCGCGGGGGCGATGACGTACATCGTCAAGCCCTTCGCCGCCGAGGTGCTGCAGAACTTCCTGCGCCGCTACGCTCGATTCCTCCGCTATTGGGAGCGGGAGAAGGTCGGACAGGCCGACCTCGAGCGGCAGCTGCGCAACCTCCACGATGCCGCGGCCGTCGGCGGAACCGGGGCGAGCCCGGCGGGTTCGTCGACGACGACGCGGATCCTTGCCGCACTCGAGGAGGCGAGCGGTCCGATGACGGCTCTCGAGGTCGCCGAGGCGGTCGGTGCTTCCCGTGCGACCGCGCAGCGGCATCTGGCGAAGCTCGCCGAGGCCCGCACGATCACCGTTTCCTTGCAGTACGGGTCGACCGGCCGCCCCGAGCACCTCTACGCCACCCGCTGAGGTGGGGCGGGCTCGTCCCGGTCACTCTCGATCTCTTTCGATCGACGGCTTCGGCGCTGCCTGGCCGCAGTGATTCTGCCGCCAACCGCAAGTCCGGCCGCCCAGATTCTGCCGCCAACGGCCAGTTAAGTGTGCGCAGATTGCCAAAATCGGGAAGAAAATGTGCAATCTGAGCACACTTAACTCGCCTGCGGCCGCGAAATCGCATGTTCCGGGCTAACGCAGCCGCGGTGACACGCGGGGCCGAACATCGCCCCTGGTGGCACGCCGAAACCTGCGGATTTGCTGGGCAGGAGCCAGGTATCGTCCTAAGATGAGAGACATGGCGACCAGAACGACTTCCCCCGCTTCTGGTTCCGGGAAACGCACAGCGCGCAAGAACGCTGGTCGGTCCGGTCAAGCGGGGACCGAAGAACCCGGGACAAACGTTGTCACCGGTGCATGGAGGGGAGTGGCCCACATGGCCGGAAACCGTGCGCGTAAGACTCTCAGCGACGAACCGACCGATCAATCACCGACGAAGCGGGACGGCACAGCCTTCTTCCTCATCGGACTCTCGATCATCATCGCCGCCTTCGAATGGTGGAACATCCCCGGCGCGATCAGCGACGCCGTCCGCGGAATCGTCGAAGGCACCTTCGGTCGGGTGGCACTCGCCCTGCCGGTGGTCTTCACCTGCTATGCGATCCGCCTGTTCCTGCGCGGCGACGACAACCGCGGCAACAACCGCATCCTCATCGGGACGATCTTCGGTCTGCTCGCCGCCTCGGGGCTGGCACATATCGCCGCGGGCAACCCGACCTTCACGAACTCCCGCGAAGCCATGGCCAACGGGGGAGGCGCGCTCGGATTCGTCGTGTCCTCACCGCTGGTCGTTGCGACCACCGTGTACGTGGCGGTGCCGCTGCTCGTCCTCCTCGGACTGTTCTCCCTGCTGGTGGTCACCGCGACACCGGTGCGCGCGATTCCCCGCCGCCTCACCGACCTGTACTACCGACTCACCGGCGGTGCCCGACCCGAAACCGACGCCGAGGCGGCCGAGACCAAACAGTCCGACCTCGTTGCCGAGAACGGCCGCACCTCCGACCTCAAACCCGTGATGGGCGCCAAGCGCCGCAGTCGGAAGAAGAAGACCGAGATCCCCGAGGCCGACTCGGATGCCGCCGACGACGACACCGCGACGAAGGCCTACGACAAGGCCTACATCCACGAGGATGACGTCAGCGACGAAGACGCCGACACCACGCGCATCGAAACCAGCCCGGAGCCCAAGCTCAAGCCCGGCCAGCGCCGGCCCACCAAGGCCGAACGAGAGATGGCCGAGCTGAAGAAGACCATCGGGATGGACGACGACGCCGCGAACCAGGCGAAGAAGTCCGAGCCCGCTGCCGCCTCGGCGCCGGTGCCGATCACGAACGCACCGGCACCTCCGCCCACGGAGCAGCTGCCCGAACGCGTCGAGCAGCTCACCCTGGCCGGCGATGTCACCTACACCCTGCCCGCCTCCGACAACCTCCAGCCCGGACCTCCGGCCAAGGAACGCTCCGAGGCCAACGACCGTGTCGTCGAAGCCCTGCGCGATGTGCTCGAGCAGTTCAAGATCGACGCCGAGGTCACCGGGTTCTCCCGCGGACCGACGGTCACCCGCTACGAGGTGGAGCTCGGCGCCGGCACGAAGGTCGAGAAGGTCACGGCGCTGTCGAAGAACATCGCCTACGCCGTGGCCAGCGCCGATGTGCGCATCCTCTCGCCGATCCCCGGCAAGAAGGCCATCGGCATCGAGATCCCGAACACCGACCGTGAGAACGTGGCCCTCGGCGACGTGCTGCGATCGAAGGCCGCCCGCAAGACCGACCACCCCATGGTCATGGGCGTGGGCAAGGACGTCGAAGGCGGATTCGTCGTCGCCGATCTGTCGAAGATGCCCCACCTGCTCGTCGCCGGTGCCACCGGTGCCGGTAAGTCGAGCTTCGTCAACTCCATGATCACCTCGATCATGATGCGCGCGACCCCCGACGAGGTCCGCATGATCCTCGTCGACCCCAAGCGCGTCGAGCTGACGATCTACGAAGGCATCCCGCACCTGATCACCCCGATCATCACGAACCCGAAGAAGGCCGCCGAGGCGCTCGAATGGGTCGTGCGCGAAATGGACGCCCGCTACGACGACCTCGCGAACTACGGCTTCAAGCACGTCAACGAGTTCAACAAGGCCGTCCGCGAAGGTCGCATCCAGCCGCCCGCCGGATCCGAACGCGTCCTCCAGCCCTACCCGTACCTGCTGGTCGTCGTCGACGAGCTCGCCGACCTCATGATGGTCGCCCCGCGCGACGTCGAAGCCTCGATCCAGCGCATCACGCAGCTGGCCCGTGCCGCCGGCATCCACCTGATCCTCGCCACGCAGCGCCCCAGCGTCGACGTCGTCACCGGTCTCATCAAGGCCAATGTGCCCTCGCGTCTGGCGTTTGCGACCTCATCGCTGGCCGACTCGCGAGTCGTGCTCGACCAGCCCGGCGCGGAGAAGCTCATCGGTCAGGGTGACGCCCTGTTCCTGCCGATGGGTGCGGCCAAACCGATGCGTGTCCAGGGCGCCTGGGTCAACGAGTCCGAGATCGAGAAGGTCGTCGAACACGTCAAGAGCCAGCTGACCCCGAATTACCGCGAAGACGTGGCCGTCGAAGCGCCGAAGAAGCAGATCGACGAGGACATCGGAGACGACCTCGAACTGCTGCTCCAGGCGATCGAGCAGGTCGTCACCACGCAGTTCGGCTCGACCTCGATGCTCCAGCGCAAGCTCCGCGTCGGCTTCGCCAAAGCCGGTCGCCTCATGGACCTCATGGAGTCCCGGGGCATCGTCGGGCCCTCCGAGGGATCGAAGGCCCGCGATGTGCTCGTGCGCCCCGACGATCTGCCCGGCACCCTGGCCATCATCAAGGGCGAGACCCCGCCCGACGGTGATTCGTCCGGCGCGGCGGCTGACGCCCCGACCGACGGGGGCCAGGGCCACGGCCACACCGGGCAGTCCGGATCCGGGCACGCGTCGGCGGCCGGGGACTACGACGAGGAGTTCGACGACGACTACGGGAACACCTCCCACGGCTCGGCGTCGTCCAGCTCAGCATCGTCCGACCGATACGCGAACGGAGTCGGCCATGCTGGCGACCTCACCGTCGGCGACGTCGACCCGGAGACCGGGCTCGAGGTCGTCGAAGCCGCAGGAGAGGACGCCTGGCAGCTCACCGGCCGCTGAACCGATCCGAACCCCACCCCTCGCCGAGGCGGCTCACCGTTGCGACGGTGCGCCGCCTCGGCGATGATCGTCGTCATTCCTATTGTTGGAATGATCTGCACAGCTCATTCCGATAGGCTGGAAGCGTGAACGATCGAGTCGAGGCCGGAGCCTCCCAGCAGCCCGCAGCAGAACCGAGTCCGTGGAACATTCCGAACGCACTCACGGTGCTGCGCATCCTCATGGTGCCCCTGTTCCTCGTGCTCCTGCTGACCGACGGCGGCAACGATGTGACCCTGCGCTGGTGGGCGCTCGTCGTGTTCCTGCTGGCCATGTTCACCGACTTCGTCGACGGCTACCTGGCCAGGCGGAACAACCTCATCACGAACTTCGGCAAGATCGCCGATCCCATCGCTGACAAATCACTCATGGCAGCCGCACTCATCGGTCTGGCGATCATCGCCGAACTGCCCTGGTGGGTGCCCGTGATCATCCTCGTCCGCGAATTCGGCATCACCGTGCTGCGGTTCTTCATGATCCGCATTGCGGTCATGCCCGCCTCGCGCGGCGGCAAGATCAAGACCGTGCTGCAGACGGCGGCAATCGGGCTGTTCCTGATGGTCTTCCCGCTCTCGGACGTGCTGCCCTCGGTCGTCTCCGTCATCCTCCTCGTCGTCGCCTGGATCATCATGGCCGCGGCCATCGTCGTCACCATCGTCACCGGCGTCGACTACTGCGTGCAGGCGGCCAAGCTGTACAAGGACGCGAAGAACGGCAACGGCGGGGATGCGCCGAGTGCTGGGGACACACAGACCGGCGGGGACCCGCAGCGTGGCTGAGTCCGAGCTCATGGCGACCGCGCGTCGCATCATCTCCACCTGTTCTCAGCTTGGGATCTCGCTGGCGTCGGCGGAATCGCTGACCGGCGGACGCTTCGTCGCCTCTCTCGTCGACGTGCCGGGCGCTTCGGCAGTGGTGCGCGGGGGACTTGTCACCTACGCCACCGACCTCAAGGCGAGCCTGGCCGGAGTGAACGCCGACCACCTCGAGGAGACGGGACCGATCGACCCGGTCGTGGCCGCACAGATGGCTGTCGGCACGGCCGTGCAGTGCGTCGCCGACATCGGGATCTCCTGCACCGGGGTCGCCGGTCCCGATCCGCAGGACGACAAACCCGTCGGACTCGTGTACACCGCGATCGCCTTCGGCGGGAAGGCGAAGGTCTTCGAACACGAGTTCACCGGTGACCGTGATGCCATCCGCAGCCAGACGGTACAGGCGATGGCGGTCAACCTCGACGACTTCGTGCGCGAACTCGCCTTCGGGCCGGAAGCCGGGCAGGGGACAGCCGATCATGAGTCGATCGCGGAATAAGTCCGACCGCTGTGGGGTTGACCGGGTGATGACCATCGGACGAAAATTCTCCAAAGTCTTCGAATGGACTGGCAATACCATCCGCTCGGGGCACCAGGTTGGTGCTGTGTCACGGCCAGGTTGTAAGGTTGTTGGAACTATATTGACGGGACGCGCTGACAAAGGGAGGGCCGCGTTATGTTACTGAGAGTCGAAATCGGCGACGCACTACGTTCCGCCCGCCGTCGTCAAGGACGCACCCTTCGCGATGTCTCGACCGGGGCCAGCGTTTCGCTGGGCTACCTCAGCGAGATCGAGCGCGGACAGAAGGAAGCCTCATCGGAGCTGCTGTCGGCGATCTGTGAAGCACTCGATCTGCCGCTGTCGGCACTGCTGTCGTCCGTGTCCGATCGCTTCGCACTCGAAGAGGGCGTGCAGATCCCCGACACCATTCCGCAGGAGCTCTCGGACAAGATCCTCGGTCACCCCGAGGGATACACTTCTCCGCGGCTGGCTGCCAAGCCCTGATGCGGCACACGCTCTACTGGATCCTCATGAACGAGGAGTTCGGTGAGGCTCGTGCCGCCTCCCTGCATACCGACCTCACTCTGAGCTCATTGGGTTCACGAACCGCGGCGCAGGCATTCGAAGCCGGTGTCGAACCCCGCGATATCTGGATCGCCGTGTGCGACTCCATGGGCGTTCCCGAATCCCGACGGCTCGGCAAGGAGAAGCCGCGCTCGACTCCGTTCTGATTTCTCGAAGCTGCGCGAAACCTTCTCTGTCGGCGCGGTGTCGGCCGAGTGTAGACTGACCGCATGAATCAGGCCGTCCCGTTCATCACCTTCCAGCCCAGCCGCGGCCAGAGCGCCGCCGAAGCCATGGATGCCTATGTCGAGCTCTTCGCGGACGGTCGCGTGATCCTCGACAATCGCTACGGTCCCGAGGGACCGGGTGCCGAGGGCACGGTCATCATGTCCGAGATCGAGATCGCCGGCCAGAGACTGCGGTTGAGCGACAGCTTCGTCGCCCACGAGTGGGACATCACCCCTGGGGTGTCGCTCATGGTCGACTGCGAATCGGCCGAGGAGCTCGAACGCCTCTTCACCGCACTGAGCTCGCAGGGGACTGTGTTCATGCCGCTCGACGACTACGGATTCGGACCGTTCGGCTGGGTGGGCGACCGTTTCGGTCTCACCTGGCAGCTGGGCCTGGCGTCGGCCTAGATTCGACGGAGACACGCGACACACCCGAATATATAGAACACCTGTTCCCATCTGGGTTATCCTGGTGAGGAATCACGGGACCTGTGACCATGAGTGGCTGGTTATCCACGGGGGAATCGCTTCCTCTGTCGTTATGTCAGTGCCATCTTCTAGCCTTGGTCTCAAAGGAAAAGCAACGAAGAGGAGACGTCATGGCACGTACACCCAAGAACCTTCAGGTTCCCACCGGCGGCGACAAGTCGAAGGCACTCGAAGCCGCAATGGGCCAGATCGATCGCAACTACGGCAAGGGCGCGATCATGCGCCTCGGCGACGGTGTGCGTGAGCCCATCGCCTCCATCCCGACCGGTTCGGTCGCACTCGACATCGCTCTGGGCATCGGCGGTCTGCCGCGCGGTCGCGTCGTCGAGATCTACGGTCCGGAATCCTCCGGTAAGACGACCGTGGCTCTCCACGCCGTCGCGAATGCTCAGAAGGCCGGCGGAATCGCCGGGTTCATCGATGCTGAGCACGCACTCGACCCGGAGTATGCGAAGAAGCTCGGCGTCGACACCGATCAGCTCCTCGTCTCCCAGCCGGACACCGGTGAGCAGGCTCTCGAGATCGCCGATATGCTCATCCGCTCCGGGGCCCTCGACGTCATCGTCATCGACTCCGTCGCGGCCCTTGTGCCCAAGGCCGAAATCGAAGGCGAGATGGGCGACAGCCACGTCGGCCTGCAGGCTCGCCTGATGTCACAGGCACTGCGTAAGATCACCGGTGCCCTGGCCCAGTCGAAGACCACCGCGATCTTCATCAACCAGCTGCGTGAGAAGGTCGGCGTCTTCTTCGGTTCGCCGGAGACCACCTCGGGCGGTAAGGCGCTGAAGTTCTACGCCTCCGTGCGCATCGACGTCCGCCGCATCGAGACCCTCAAGGAAGGTCAGGACGCGGTCGGCAACCGGACCCGTGCGAAGATCGTGAAGAACAAGGTCGCTCCGCCGTTCAAGCAGGCCGAGTTCGACATCCTCTACGGCCACGGCATCTCCCGCGAAGGCAGCCTCATCGACATGGGCGTCGACAATGGCATCGTGCGCAAGTCCGGTTCCTGGTTCACCTACGACGGCGATCAGCTGGGCCAGGGCAAGGAGAACGTCCGCAACTTCCTCCGCGACAACCCGGGTCTGGCCGAAGAGATCGAGCTGAAGATCAAGCACAAGCTCGGCCTGATCCAGGTCGACGAACCCGAGGAAGGCACCGAGGCGGCCGGAGAAGCACAGACGGATGACGTCGAAGTCTCCTGACGCCTCGTCGACTGACGACGAGTACAGCGGTCACGAGCCCACCGCAGCGACCGATACGGTCGGTGCGAGGGACTTCGGCCGGAACGACTCGTCTCAGACCGAGACGCTCTCGCAGCTGCGCAGCGCGATCTCGGAGATCGACCAACGTCACGCCGAAGGAGAGGCCGGATTCTTCGCCGGTCTCTCCGGACTCGACGACGGTGATGTCACCGGCGGCAACGGTCGTACCGGCAGCCGAAAGAGTTCCGGGTCGAAGCGCAAGAAGAACTCCAACGGCTGGAAGCGACAGCAGCAGGAACCGGACAACGGGTGGGTCGAGGGCGATACCGACTCGACTCCGGATTTCATCGATGTCCCTGATTTCCTTGCCGCCGAGAATGATGGTCCAGATTTCCTCGCGAGCGATGGCAATGCCGCGCCCGACTTCGCTGCCGGTCCCGGCCTGAGCTTCGATGACGACGAGGACGAGGCGCCCGACTTCGATGCGGACTACGCCCAGGCGAAGAAGACGGCGATGAACATGCTCGCCATGCGCGACCACTCCAGCGACGAACTGCGCAAGAAGCTCCTCAAACGCGACCTCATGCCCGAAGCGATCGATGTCCTCATCGAGAAGCTCAAGGACTCGCGTCTGCTCAACGACGAAGAATTCGCCCACCGCTTCGCACGGGCACAGCGCGAGAACCGGAAGCTCTCCCGATCCGTGCTCAAACGCGAACTCAGCAAGAAGGGCATCAGTGCCGAACTGGCCGCCGACGCAGTGGCCGAGATCGACGGTGAGGAAGAACTCGCCCGCGAAGTCGCCGAGAAGAAAGCCGCCTCCACCCGGCGTCTCGAGTATGCCGTGCGAGAGCGCCGAATCCTCGGCATGCTCGCCCGCCGCGGCTTCCCCTCGGCGATCTGCATCAAGGTCACACGGGAAGTGCTCGCAGAAGACTGAAACGGCACGTGGGGAGCGGCTAGAATGGGTGCGCCATGACTGAACTGATTGACTCCCCGACGACATCCGGAACCACCCCTCGCAGCTACGAGGTCAAGACCTACGGATGTCAGATGAACGTGCACGACTCCGAGCGTCTATCCGGACTGCTCGACGACGCCGGCTACGTTCAGGCGAACACCGACGACCAGGCCGACGTCGTCGTCTTCAACACCTGTGCCGTCCGCGAAAACGCGGACAACCGCCTCTACGGCAACCTCGGCCAGCTCGCGAAGGTCAAAGAAAACCACCCGGGCCTCCAGATCGCCGTCGGCGGATGCATGGCACAGAAAGACCGGGACACGATCGTGAAGAAGGCCCCGTGGGTCGACGTAGTCTTCGGCACCCACAATATGGGATCCTTGCCGGCGCTGCTCGAACGCGCCCGCCACAACGAGGAAGCCCAGGTCGAGATCCTCGAAAGCCTCGACGTTTTCCCCTCCACCCTGCCCAGCCGCCGCGAATCCCAGCACTCCGGATGGGTGTCGATCTCGGTCGGTTGCAACAACACGTGCACCTTCTGCATCGTGCCCAGCCTGCGCGGCAAAGAGAAGGACCGCCGCCCCGGCGACATCCTCGCCGAAGTCGAAGCCCTCGTCGCCGACGGCGTCGTCGAAGTCACCCTGCTCGGCCAGAACGTCAACTCCTACGGCGCCGAATTCCGCGACAAAGGCGCATTCGCAAAACTGCTGCGCGCCGTCGGCAACGTCGACGGGATCGAACGGGTCCGCTTCACCAGCCCGCACCCAGCCGCCTTCTCCGACGACGTCATCGACGCAATGGCAGAGACCCCGACAGTCATGCCGCAGCTGCATATGCCGCTGCAGTCCGGTTCGGACACGATTCTCAAATCAATGCGGCGGTCCTACCGGACCAAGCGGTTCATGAACATCCTCGACTCCGTGCGCGAACGCATCCCGCACGCTGCCATCACCACCGATATCATCGTCGGCTTCCCCGGAGAGACCGAAGAGGACTTCCAGGGCACGATGGACATCGTCCGCCGCGCCCGCTTCTCCCAGGCCTTCACCTTCCAGTACTCCATCCGCCCCGGGACACCGGCGGCCACGATGGACGACCAGGTGCCGAAGGACGTCGTTCAGGAACGTTTCGAACGCCTCACCGCACTCCAGGACGAGATCGCCTGGGACGAGAACAAGGCCCAGATCGGCCGTGAGGTCGAGGTGCTCGTGACCAAACTGCCCCATTCCGATTCCCCACGACTGAGCGGTCGCGCCGAAGACAATCGACTCGTCCACGTCGGAATCCCCGAAGCCGCCCAGATGCCGCGGCCCGGTGATTTCGTCACCGCCACCGTCACCGAGGCGAAGCCCTACTTCCTTCTCGCCGATTCCGGATTCTCCGTGCGCCCGTCCCGCGCCGGTGATGCCTACGACCGGGCACAGGCCGACAGCTGCGGTGCACCGAGCCCCGGCCAGAGTGCTGCCGGTACGACGAATCTCGGCATGCCGACCATCCGCGCCCGCGGCTGAGATGGGCGCCTTCGCCATCATTCCGGCAGCCCCCGTGCTGCTCGAGAACATCGACCGCAGCGAGACAGCGCGAATGGTCGAACTGCGGACCGTCATCCGCGACACAGTGAGGACGCAGACCCATTGGGCCCTGCCCATCGAGACCCTGCCACCCGTGGCCGGGCTCGGTGGGTGGGGAATCGACCGCGGAGTCGATACTCGCACCGGCCGGCTGCTGTCCGGGACCGACTGGGTCGAAGCCGTTGACACACTGACGACAGATGAACGAGGACTCGCCGAGGCGGCCGACTCCGCCGTTATCGTCGCGCTCCTACATGCTCACGCCGCCGGAGTCGAGGTCGGACCGCTCGGGACGAGCGAGAACCTGCTGCTGCCCATCGATCTCTCGGCGGCCGCCACTGAGCGCGCCCCATTGGCTCCGATCGGCGGAGCCGCCGAATTCGATGCCGAGATCGTCGAGTCACTGACGAGCGGTGGTGCTGCCCAGAGTGGGTCCACTATCGACATCAGCCGACTGTCCGACCTCTGTTCCCGGGCCGCGGGCGTCCATGCGAACCTCACGATGTTCCACAACGGCCTGCGCCATATATCCGAGCAAGGAGCGAGCCTGACTTCTCCGAAAATCACTGTGGACGAGCGAGTCCACGACGTACGTTCACTGTGTGGCATCGGAACCTGGGCATGACCGAGATGCCCGAGGAGCAGAACTCAGAAACGATCATCACCGTCGTCGGAGCCACCGCCACAGGAAAATCGGACCTTGCACTGGATCTGGCCGACCACCTCGGCGGGGAGATCATCAACACGGATTCGATGCAGTTCTATCGCGGGATGGACATCGGCACAGCGAAGCTGCCGGTCGATGAGCGGCGGGGGATCGCGCACCATCTCATCGACATCCTCGATGTCACCGAAGAAGCGAACGTTCAAGACTTTCAGGCACGTGCCCGGGCGGCGATCGCGGACATTCGGGGGCGCGGACTGCGCCCGATCCTCGTCGGCGGGTCCGGGCTCTACGTGCGTGCTGCGGTCGACCATATGGAGTTCCCGGGCACCGACCCCCATCTGCGGGCCCGCCTCGAGGCCGAGGTCGCCGTCGACCGGTGGGCGCTGCATCAGAAGCTGCGCGAACTCGACCCGCAAGCAGCCGAGAAGATCACTGTCAACGACCAACGACGCATTGCGCGAGCCCTCGAAGTCATCGAACTCACGGGCCGTGCCTTCAGCGCTCAGCTGCCGGACTACCAGGAGATCGAGCCGACCATCCACCTGGGACTGAGCATGGACCGAGCCGTCCTCCATGCTCGCATCGCTGCCCGCGTCGAACTGATGTGGGACCAGGGCTGGGTCGACGAGGTGCGGCGTCTGCTCGAGGCCGGATTGGCTGAGGGCAAGACCGCCTCTCGTGCCATCGGATACGCACAGATCCAGCGCCACCTGTCCGGAGAGCTCACCGCCGCCGAGGCGCAGGAGGAGACGACGGTGAGGACCCGACAGTTCGCGCGCCGACAAGACACCTGGTTCCGTCGTGATCCGCGCATCCACTGGATCGACGGCAGCGCCGCCGACGCCGAGGCGAACCTGGCGGCCGCGCTCGACGTGCTGGGCGGGCACTGACGACATAGCGGCCGAGCTAGACATGGCGGCCGGGCTCGATGTCCTGAACGGGCACTGAAGACCTGCCTGGACCGTCCCCGATAGGATGGAGTCATGAGCACTCCGGATACTCCGTTCGCCGCCTGGTCCGATGTCACCTTCGTCAAGGGACACGGCACCCAGAACGACTTCGTTCTGCTCTCCGACGACGACAGCAGGCTGGAGATGCATTCCGAAGCCGTCGCCACGCTCGCCGACCGTCGGGCCGGACTCGGCGCCGACGGCATCATCCGCATCGTCCGCTCCGCCGCCAGCGGCATCCCGGGAGCCGCCGAACAGGCCGACGCCGGTGCCGAATGGTTCATGGACTACTACAACAGCGACGGCAGCCTCTCCGAGATGTGCGGCAACGGCGTACGCGTCTTCGCCCACGGGCTCGTGGCCAGCGGCCGCGTCCCCGCCGAGGGCCGCGATATTCTCGTCGGCACGCGCGACGGAATCAAAACCGTGCGCACCACCCTCAACCCGGCCCTCGGCGTCCAGACCGGAGACGACGTCGTCGACACCGGCACGCCCGGACCCGGATCCGCCAGCGACTCCTGGTACACGATCGACATGGGGGAATGGTCACTCGACCCGTCAAGCAGCGTGCTCGTGACCACCGGCGGCATCGAGGTCGCCCGCCCCGGACTGCGCGTGTCCACCGGCAATCCGCACACCGTCGTCGCCCTGGCCGAGAACTCCGAACTCGCCGCCGCCGACCTGCGTGATGCCCCCGTCCTCGACCCCGTGCCCGCACAGGGTTCGAATGTCGAATACATCGTCATGGAGCCCGCCCGAGCCGATGTGGCCGGGGGAGAAGGCGCCCTGCGGATGCGCGTGTTCGAACGCGGCGTCGGTGAGACACGCTCCTGCGGCACCGGTGCCTGCGCGGCCGCGATCGCAGCCCACCACTGGGCCGGCGAGAAGTCACCTCTGCAGTGGAGAGTGGACGTTCCCGGAGGTCAGCTGCGCATCGAAATCGAACCCGATGCCGAAGGAACGAGCGGACGCGTCAGCCTCGCCGGACCCGCGGTCCTCGTCGCCAGCGGCACGATCAGCTGAGCTCACCCGCGCTCGACCGTGAGCACCCGGAAGCCCTTCGACGATCCCGTGCGCACGACCTCGAAGCCGTCACCGAGCATCCCGGCGATCCACTTCTGCAGGGAATCGCCACCGAGGTTCTTCGACACGACTAGATCGGCGCGACCGCCCGGCGCCAGACGCGGCAACCAGGTCTCCAAGAGCTCATGCAGCGCCTCCTTGCCGATGCGGATCGGGGGATTCGACCGGATCGCGGCGAACTGCAGGTCGGCGGGAACATCGGCGGCGGTGACGGTGTTGATCGTATCGAGACCCAGCCTGCGCGCATTCGCCGCGGTGGTCTCCAGGGACCGGGAGTTGACGTCGAGTGCCCACACTCGCACAGCCACCTCGGCGTCCTGGGCGTCCAAGGCCGTGTGCAGGGCGATCGGACCCCACCCGCAGCCGAGGTCGAGGATATCGCCGGCCGGCGGCTGCGGCAGGTGCCGCAGCAGCACAGCCGTGCCGAGGTCGAGGCGGGTGGGCGAGAACGTGCCGGATACGGTTTCGACGGTGACGGCGCGGCCGGCCAGATCGAGGTTGAGTTCCCGCGACTTGGCCTCGCTGCTCGGCGATTCGGTGAAATAGTGCTCGGACACCGTTTCAGTGTAGACGGCTGTGGGAGAATTGATGGACACCACCGTCGGTGCGCACCGCTACGACCGGTGCGAGGCATGACGACGTCGGCACGAGAAGTCCCGTGCCGACGGCAGAGAACAAAGGAATGAATGACGTCTGAAGACAATGAGCGTCGCAACGCGATGCTCGACCGTGTGCTCTCCCGAGGCGCCCAAGCCCTCGACGATCACGACACCACCCACGAGGATGACCAGTTCGACCTCGCCGAGCGCGCCGCGCTCACCCGCGTGGCCGGACTGTCGACCGAACTCGAAGACATCACAGAGGTCGAATACCGTCAGGTCCGCCTCGAACGCGTCGTCCTCGCCGGCATCTGGAACACCACCCAGGCCGAAGCCGAGAACTCGATCCGCGAACTCGCCGCGCTGGCCGAAACCGCCGGTTCCGACGTCCTCGACGCGCTCATCCAGCGCCGCGACAAGCCGGATCCCGGCACCTTCCTCGGCAAGGGCAAGGCCGCCGAGCTCGCCGAAGTCGTCGCCTCCGTCGGCGCCGACACCGTGATCATCGACTCCGAACTCGCTCCCAGCCAGCGGCGCGGACTCGAGGACGTCATCAAGGTCAAGGTCGTCGACCGCGTCGCGCTCATCCTCGACATCTTCGCCCAGCACGCGAAATCCCGCGAAGGCAAGGCCCAGGTCGAACTCGCCCAACTCGAATATCTCCTGCCGCGTCTGCGCGGTTGGGGTGAGTCCCTGTCCCGGCAGGCCGGCGGTCGTGTTGCCGGCGGAGCCGGAATCGGCTCCCGCGGACCCGGTGAGACGAAGATCGAACTCGACCGTCGCCGCATCCGTGCGCGAATGTCGAAGCTGCGCCGCGAGATCAACGCCATGGCGCCCTCCCGGGAGACCAAGCGGAAGAACCGCGCCCGCCACCACGTACCCTCCGTCGCGATCGTCGGCTACACGAACGCGGGCAAGTCCTCCCTGCTCAACCTGCTCACCGACGCCGAGGTGATGGTGCAGAACGCCCTGTTCGCCACCCTCGATCCGACCGTCAGGCAGGCCAAGACCGCCGACGGCATCGTCTTCACCTACACCGACACCGTCGGATTCGTGCGCAATCTGCCCCACCAGCTCGTCGAGGCCTTCCGCTCGACTCTGGAGGAGGCCTCCGGTTCGGATCTGCTCCTCCACGTCGTCGACGCTTCCCACCCGGATCCTCACGGGCAGATCCAGGCCGTGCGCAATGTGCTGGGGGACGTGGAGACCGGGGACATTCCCGAACTCCTCGTGTTCAACAAGGCCGATATCGCCGAGGAGGCCGTGATCACCGGCCTGCGCGCGGAGTACCCCGACGCCCAGTTCGTCTCCGCCGTCTCGAAGGAAGGGATCGACGACCTCATCGAGGCCATCGAGAACCGCCTTCCCGTCCCGGACATCGACATGACCGTGCTCATTCCCTATGAACGCGGTGACCTCGTGTCGAAGATCTACGCCCTCGGCACGGTCGAGCACGAATCGCACGGCACGGAGGGCACCAGCCTGCAGGCGAAGGTGCCGACCGAACTCGTCGACGAACTGCGCGAATTCCAACGTCCGGACCTGGTCATCGACGAGTGAAAGCAGTCGAGAACCTCCTCGAATCCGCTGTCGGCGCCATCGGCGGATCGCCACGCGAGGGTCAGCAGGAGATGGCGCAGGCGGTCGCCTCGTCGCTGGACAAGGGAATCCACCTGCTCGTGCAGGCAGGGACCGGCACCGGCAAATCCCTGGCGTACCTCGTCCCGGCGGCCGAATACGTCACCCGCACCGGCGGGAAGGTCGTCGTGTCCACGGCGACCCTGGCCCTGCAGACGCAGATCATCCACCGCGACCTGCCCCGGCTGTTCAAGGCCGTGAAGAAGGATCTCGACCCGCTGCCCCGAGCGGCACTGCTCAAGGGGCGGCGGAACTATGTGTGCAAGCACAAGCTCGCCGGCGGATACCCGGACGAGGGTGAGGGCATGCTCTTCGACCTCGGGGCCGACGCCGAGGCGGGACGCAAACCCACCGAACGTTCGGGCTTGGGCGAGGAGATCCAGCGGATCCGCACCTGGGAGAAGACCACCGACACCGGCGACCGTGACGACCTCCTAGCCGGTGTCAGCGATCGCGCCTGGTCACAGGTGTCCGTCAACGCCTTCGACTGCCTCGGATCGAACTGCCCGCTGTTCACCGAATGCTTCGCCGAAATCGCCCGGAACAAAGCCGCCGAAGCCGATATCGTCGTGACGAACCATGCCCTGCTGGCCATCGACGCCTTCGGGGAGTCGAACGTGCTGCCCGAACACGATGTCATCATCATCGACGAGGCCCACGAGCTCAAGGATCGGGTGACCAGCGCCCTGTCCGGGCAGATCAACACGAGCATGCTCTCGGCGGCGACGAGCTCCGTGCGCAAACACACCACGGTCCAGGACGGGGTCGTCTCGCTGCTCGATTCCGCCGCGGCGGCCCTCGAACGCGCCCAGACCTCGGTGCCCGAGGGACTCATCCTGCATATGAGCGAGGCGCTCGGATTAGCCCTGGCGCAGATCCGCGACTCCGCCCGCCAGGTCATCAACGACATCGGCGGCAAGACCGACGACGCCGATGCCGGACGGCAGATGGCCAAGGCGCGCTGTCAGGAGGTCTTCGAACTCGCCGAACGCTTCTGCGACCCGGGTAAGAACGACGTCATCTGGCTCTCCCGGTCGACGTTCAGAGAGAAGGAGACGACGAACCTCGTCGTCGCACCCTTGAGCGTGGCCGGCACCATGCGCAATGGGATCTTCGAGGAATCGACGGTCGTGGCCACCTCGGCGACCCTGTCCCTGGGAGGGAACTTCGACGCGGTGGCCGCCTCATTGGGACTCTTCGGACCCGACGCACCGAAGTGGGACTGCCTCGATGTCGGATCACCCTTCGACTACGGCAAGCAGGGCATCCTCTATGTCGCCTCCCATCTGCCCAAACCCGGCCGCAGCGGACTGAGCGAGGAAGCGCTCACCGAACTCGAAGAACTCGTCGAATCCTCGAACGGCGGGGCACTGGGACTGTTCTCCTCGCGGGCGGGGGCCAATGCGGCGGCCGAACACCTGCGGACGAAGTTCGACTTCCCGATTCTGCTTCAAGGCGACGACGGCCTGCCGGCGCTGGTCTCCCAGTTCACCGCCGATGATCAGTCCTGCCTGTTCGGGACCATGTCTCTATGGCAGGGAGTCGATGTGCCGGGACGGACGAACCGACTGGTGATCATCGATCGTCTGCCGTTCCCGCGCCCCGACGACCCGCTCATCCAGGCGCGGGCACGCGATGCCGACCAGCGGGGAGTCAACGGATTCATGGCAGTATCGGCCACGCATGCCGCCCTGCGGCTGGCACAGGGGGCCGGCCGCCTCATCCGGTCGACCAAGGACAGGGGAGTGGTGGCCGTGCTCGACTCGCGGCTGCGCTCGGCCCGGTATGCCGGCTTCCTCGTCAACTCGATGCCGAGGATGTGGCCGACGACGAACTCCGGTCTCGTCCGCACAAGTTTGGCCCGGCTGGCCGAAACCGACGAGACGTGAGGCAGACGGTGCTGAGCTCCGCCGGATGACGCAGAAGCGCCCGCGACCAACCGTGGTCGCGAGCGCTTCTCAGTTCGAAGGCGGGCCCGAGGATCTAGAGGCGGCGGATGACGGCGACGACGAGACCCATGATCTGTGCGTAGGTGCCGTCGATGGGTTCGTAGTTCTCGTTCTGCGGCATCAGCCACTGCTGACCGGCCTTGCGCTTGAGCGTCTTCACCGTGGCCTCGCCGTCGAGGAGGGCGGCGACGATCTGACCGTTGTCGGCGGTGTGCTGCTTGCGCACGACCACCCAGTCGTCGTGGCAGATGGCGGCTTCGATCATCGAATCGCCGACGACCTTGAGCAGGAACATCTCACCGGAGCCGACGACCTGCGTCGGCAGTGAGAAGACATCGTCGACCTCCTGCTCGGCCAGGATCGGGCCGCCGGCGGCGATGCGTCCGACGACCGGGACCTGCACGGTGTTGTTGGCCAGCTCCTCGTACTTCGCGCGCTCGGCCTCTTCCTCTTCGAACGGATTGACCACTTCGATGGCACGCGGGCGCTTCGGGTCGCGGCGGACATAGCCGAGGCGTTCGAGCTGGGAGAGCTGGTGGGCGACGCTGGAGAGGGACGCCAGTCCGGCGGCTTTGCCGATCTCGCGCATGCTCGGCGGGTAGCCGTTGGCCACGACAGCGCGTTCGATGGTCTCGAGGACGAGACGCTGGCGGGGAGTGAGGCGGAAATCGCCCTCACCGGACGACCCCTCAGGGATCTGGACCACGTCGTCGTCGCTGCGAGCGGCAGCGATCTCGGTGGCAACATCTTCGTTGCGAGGCCTGCCTCTGCCTCGTTTGTTCTGAACCACTGCTCGTTCCCCTTCGTTCTATTCCCTGCCGCTGAACGCCGTCATCTCCGCTTCGAAGATTCTCGTGTCAGTGCCGACTGAGATGGTTCTGACAGATCAATCAACAACCCTGGTTCCCTCTCATTGTCGCATAGATGTTCGAGTCGGACTGGACATTTGTTCGATTGGCATGTTGAATAGAACAGACGTTCTACCGATTACTGGTGGAATCGTACGAATGAAAGAGGTAATGCGATGTCTGCACAGAACACCGAGCTGCGCCTGACCACTCGTGGACGCCAGGCTGTGCGCCTTCTCCGGACCCTGCTCGTCGCTCTCGTCGTCATCGGCGGAGCGGTCCTCCTCGCCACCCAGTCGTTCTCGGCCGCTGCCGTCGCCGAATCGGAGACGGAGAGCATCGGCATCGATGCCGAGGCGGTCGTCGTCGGTGAAGGCGAATCGCTGTGGACCGTGGCGACGAGTCTCGGCATCGACCGCGACACCCGTGATGTCGTGGCCGACATCGTCGAGATCAACCACCTGGACACCCCGACCGTTCACCCCGGCCAGACCCTCGACGTCCCCGTCCGCTGAGGTCGAACCCTGCTCGACCGGCAGGGTGCAGGCCCGACCGTCAGCGCGCTGACCCGTTCGATCGGGTGAGCCGACCGGCGGATCTCGATGCCCGACCCGCCGCCCGGGCGGCGGGGGCCTCTCGGTAGAATGATCGCCGTGGGAAACATCGACTCTCTGCCAGTGCGTTCAGACCTCGTCGGCCTCAAGCCGTACGGGGCTCCGCACCTCAATGTCCCGGTCCAGCTCAACGTCAACGAGAACGCCTATCCGCTTCCGGATGTCGTCGTCGACAGCATGCGCGCCGCCGTCGACGATCACTTCGCCGGACTCAATCGATATCCCGATCGCGAATTCACCGCACTGCGCGAACATCTCGTCACCTATTTGGACGGTGTGAACGAACGTGCGGGGGACTCCGTCGACCTCGACCCCTCCATGGTCTGGGCCGCCAACGGTTCGAACGAAGTGCTCAGCCATATCGTCCAGGCCTTCGGCGGACCGGGCCGCACGGTCCTGGGGTTCACTCCCTCCTATTCGATGCACCCGCTCATCACCACGGGCACGGGTGCCGAATGGCAGCACGTCGAACGCAGGGACGACTTCACTCTCGATGCCGAGACGGTCGCCGCCGAAGTGGCGCGGGCGAATCCGGACATCGTCTTCCTGTGCACCCCGAACAATCCGACCGGCACCTCGATCGGCCTCGACGTCATCGAAGCCGCCTACGACAACTGCGCAGGGATCGTCATCGTCGATGAGGCATATGCGGAATTCTCCCGCCCCGCCAAATCCTCGGCGATGACTCTGCTCGGGGGCCGGCCCCGCCTCGTCGTCTCCCGGACCATGAGCAAGGCCTTCGCCTGTGCCGGACTGCGCTTGGGCTACGCCATCGCCGCCCCCGAGCTCATCGACGTCCTCCGCCTCGTCCGCCTGCCGTACCACCTGTCCGAGGTCACTCAGGTGCTCGCCTGCACGGCGCTCGAACACACGGAGCTGCTGCTGGGCAACGTCGACCGACTCATCGACTCGCGCAATCGCATATCGAGCCACCTCGCCGAGGTGGGCTTCACTGTCCACGACAGCGATTCGAACTTCGTCCTCTTCGGCAACATCGCCTCCCCGGCCGAGCTGTGGCAGAAGCTGCTCGATCGCGGAATCCTCATCCGCGATATCGGCATCACCGGCCACGCCCGTGTCAACGCCGGCACCGAGGCAGAGACCGAAGCGTTTCTGACCGCCATCGACGAGATCCTCGCCGACGACCCTGACACCCTCGCGAACCGTCCGCAGTCTCCGACTCCGTCATCAGCCGCCCCGACGAAAGGCACTTCATGAGGCAGGCCCAGAACTCACGCACGACCTCCGAGTCCACGGTGTCCGTGTCCGTCAACCTCGACGGCACCGGCACCTCGACCATCTCCACGAGCGTGCCGTTCTTCGACCATATGCTCACCGCCCTGTCGAAGCACTCGATGATCGACCTCGACATCACCGCCACCGGCGACACCCACATCGACGTCCACCACACCGTCGAAGACACCTCCATCGTGCTCGGCCAGACCATTCGCGAAGCACTCGGCGACAAGGTCGGCATCCGCCGCTACGGCTTCGCTGCCGTGCCGCTGGACGAGGCATTGGCCCAGTGCGTCGTCGACGTCTCCGGTCGCCCCTACTTCGTCCACGAAGGCGAACCCGAAGGCCAGCAGTACCACCTCATCGGCGGTCACTTCACCGGTTCGATGACCTCCCACTCGCTGGAATCCATCGCCTTCAACGGCGGCCTGACCGTCCACCTCGACCTGGTTCGCGGCCGCGACCCGCACCACATCGTCGAAGCCGAATTCAAGGCCTTCGCCCGCGCGCTGCGGCAGGCTGTTGAGACCGACCCACGGAGCAACTCCGTTCCCAGCACCAAGGGAGTCCTGTGAGCACGACCGTCATCGTGACCCCCTTCGGGGTCGCCCAGCAGCTGGCCGCCGCCTGCGTGCTGTCGAACATCTCCGGCACCATCGTGCCGATCGGCGAGTTCAGCGGCATCGTGCTCGCCGACACCGATGTCAAAGCCGGCAACGAGGCGGCCGCAGCGATCTCGAAGCTCGCGGGCAAACACGAGGTCCTCCTCCTCGTGCGCAGCGAAGAGCAGATCGACGCCGGCCACTTCCGCCACGGCGCCCGCGAATCCGATGTGCCGGCCGGACTGGCACTGAAGAACCTCCCCGATGTCCTCGAGGGTCTGCTGCTCGAAACCGTTGCCGCAGACGACATCGAAGGCAGCATCAGAACCGATTCGATGACGAAGCTGCAGGCCAGTGCGGCCATGATGAGCCCGGGCCGGGCCGCCATGGCACGCACGGCACTGCTGTGGATCATCGCCGCCGTGCTCGCCGGACTCGTCACCGCCTTCGGCATCGCCCTGGCCCTGGGCGGGAACACCATCGCCTGGGTCGTCGCCGCACTCGGCGTCATAGTCCTCGGGTTCTCCCTGTGGAGGATCTGGTCGGTGCTGAGCAAGGGGGCGAAGCGATGACGACGGTCGCCGTCCTCGACTACGGAGCCGGTAATGTCCGCTCCGCCGTGCGTGCGGTCGCCGCGGCCGGTGCCGAGGTCACGCTCACGGCCGATCACGATGTCATCAACGACTCCGACGGACTGCTGGTCCCCGGCGTCGGCGCGTTTTCGGCCGTGATGGCCGGACTGGAGAACGTCGGGGGAGTCGACCTCATCCGGGCACGTCACGAACAGGGGCGACCGTTGCTCGGCATCTGCGTCGGCCTCCAGGTGTTCTTCGCCCGCGGCGTCGAACACGGAGTCAAGACCGAGGGCATCGGTCTGTGGCCCGGAGCCGTCACCGGCCTCGAAGCGCCGGTCATCCCGCATATGGGATGGTCGAAGGTCAACGCTCCAGCAGACTCGGCCATGTTCGAGGGCATCGGGGGCGAACGCTTCTACTTCGTCCACTCCTACGCTGCGACGAAGCCGCCGGCGAACGCAACGGTGACGACTGCCCGCCACGGCAATGACTTCATCGCCGCTGTCGAAGATGGAACCACCTGGGCAGCACAGTTCCATCCCGAGAAATCCGCCGAGGCTGGCGCCAGGCTCCTGCGCAACTGGCTCGCCTCGTTCGCCGCCGACAGCAGCCCGGGCAGCGGTTCCGGCAACTCCGGCACCAACCCCACAGACTCACTCAGCTCCTGACCGAGCACACCGACTATGGTCGCCTCAAACCCCGTGGCACCCTGGCAGAAAGGTCACAATGACAGACAGTTCGAACAAGCTGGTCCTCCTCCCCGCCGTTGACGTCGCCGACGGCAAGGCCGTCCGCCTCGTCCAGGGCGAAGCCGGAACCGAAACCGACTACGGTTCACCCATCGACGCCGCTCAGGACTTCGAGAACCGCGGCGCCGAATGGATCCACCTCGTCGACCTCGATGCCGCCTTCGGGCGCGGATCGAACTCGGATCTGCTCAACCAGGTCGTCAAGGCTGTGGGGATCAAGGTCGAACTGTCCGGTGGCATCCGTGACACTGAAAGCCTCGAACGCGCACTGGACACCGGAGCCGAGCGCGTCAACATCGGTACCGCCGCCCTGGAGAACCCCGAGTGGACGGCCGAGATGATCTCGCGCTTCGGCGATCAGGTCGCCATCGGCCTCGATGTGCGCGGAACCACCTTGGCCGCCCGCGGTTGGACGAAGGACGGCGGCGACCTCTACGAAGTTCTCGCCACCCTGGAAGCCGCAGGCTGCTCCCGCTACGTCGTCACCGATGTGCGCAAGGACGGCACCCTGCAGGGTCCCAATGTCGACCTGCTCAAGAACCTCGCGCAGAAGACGGACTCTCCGATCGTCGCCTCCGGCGGAGTCTCGAGCCTCGACGACCTGCGAGCCCTCCGTGAGCTCGTGCCCTTCGGCGTCGACTCGGCGATCGTGGGCAAGGCACTCTACGCCGGCAAGTTCACTCTGGAAGAAGCCCTCGACGTCGCAGGACGGTGAGTCTGTGAGCACGCACTCGCACGATCCGGGCCAGCCGCATGGGCCGGGCGATCCCCGGTCCGCCGCGTCTGATGCCCGGGTAGGCGACTCCCACGCTCCGGCGGATTCCGCCGGGCAGGCGTGGGAGGGCCGGGATCTCAAACCCAACCCGTTCTCCGGGGACACCGGGCTGGCGGATGCAGCCCTGCTGGAGGCCCTGACCCAGGTCGCTCAGACACCCCTGGATTCGGCCGCACACCAGCAGGTCGTCACGGCCCTGTCCGGGGCCAGGCTCTATGCCCCGATCGTGCCGATGGTCGTCGATCACGAGGTCGGAGACAACGGGCTCATGGCCGACAACTCCTCGGAGATGGCGATGGTCCGCCTCCAAGCCGAGGACGGCCGCGAGTGCACCCCCGGATTCTCGGGAATCCCACCGTTGACGGCGTGGCATTCCGACGCCCGTCCCGTGCCGATCGAGTCCGAACGGCTCGTCCTCGGGGCGATCGAGGCCGAATCCCAGCTCGTCGTCCTCGACCCCGGGGCCGAGTCCTCGTTCCTGCTGCGCCGCCCGGCCATGTTCGCGTTCGTGCAGTCCCAGCCCTGGACTCCGTCCTGGGCCGACGCCGAGGTGGCCCAGCGTCTGCGTGCCATCGCCGAGTCCTTCCCGTGGCTGGCTCGGATCGGTGTGAGCCCCGGCAGCAACAGTGTCCACCTCGGTGGGCCGGAGCTCGGCATCACACTCGGCGTCGAGTCCGAAGTGCCGCCGGAGGAAGTGCGCCGGTTCCAGGAAGCCGTCGCCGGCGACGAGGACCTCGTCGCGAAGATCGACTCTCTGGCCATCCGCCTCGTCGAAGGCTGAGGCTCCGAAGCGGTAACCTGACTGCTCCGGGCGTGTCAGATCGGCAGGGCACCTATGCTTGTGACCCATGAGCGAAATCCGTGACCTCGGCCACTCGACCGCACCGGACGACAGCTACCTCGACGAGATGGCCAGACAGACTCCGGCTCGGGCCGAGCAGGCCGCCGCGTGGGCCTCCGCTTTCACCGGAGCCCCGGAGACGAGCCGGTCCGGAATCGCCGCAGGCCTCGACGCCGCGGAAGGCGACCTTACGGGCCTGCTCCACACCATCCATGATCTCGCAGAGACAGCATTCGAAGAGTTCGATTCGGTCGCTGCGATCGCCTCGGTGCTGGAGAATCATGGAGTCGACGTCGAGACAGGCCTCTACGGTGTGAAGACCACGCTGCGGGCGACGACGGGATCCGGTCACGGTCGCACGATCGCGATCCTCGCCGAATACGATGCCCTGCCCGAGATCGGGCATGCGTGCGGACACAACATCATCGCCACCGCCGGAGTCGGTGCCTTCCTCGCCCTCCACGCCTTGTACGAGAAAGACCCCGACGCCGTGCCGGGCACCGTCGTGCTGCTGGGCACCCCGGCCGAAGAAGGCCATTCGGGCAAAGAGGTCTTGGCCCGGGCCGGCGCCTTCGACGGCATCGACGCGGCCATCATGGTCCACGGCTACGGATACGACTGCGCCGACCAAGTGTGGCTGGGACGCCGCCTGCTCAAGGTCACATACTCAGGAGTCGCCGCCCACGCCTCGGCGCAGCCTTTCATGGGGCGCAACGCCCTCGACGCGGCGAACCTCTTCTACCAGGGGCTCGGCCTGATGCGGCAGCAGATGCCGCCGATCTCCCGCCTGCACGCGGTCATCACTGACGGCGGAACGAGGCCGTCGATCATCACCGAAACCGCCACCGTGCAGTGCTACGTCCGTTCGAAGTTCCCTGAGACGCTCAAAGAGCTCTCCGACCGGGTCGAGGACGCGGCGAAGGGTGCCGCGCTCATGACCGGCACCGGCGTCACCGTCGACTGGGACGAACATCCGCCGTCGCTGCCCGTGCGTACGAATTCGACGCTGACCGCCCGTTGGGCCGAACACGAACAGGCGCGCGGTCGCCAACCGCTTCCCGCCGGAGTGCTCGACGAATCGATCGCTGCATCCACGGACTTCGGCAATGTCTCCTACCGGATTCCCGGCATCCATCCGCTCATCAAGACCGCCGACGCCGAGGTGGCCCTGCACACCCGTGAATTCGCCGCAGCCGCCAGGACCCCTGCCGCCGAAACCGCGGCGCTCGACGGGGCCTACGGCCTTGCATGCACCGCCCTGGATTTCCTCGTCGACGATGCCCTCGCCGCCGAGGTGACCGCAGAGTTCGACCGCGAGGGCGGAGCGATCGATGTCGAACACTTCTTCGACTGAACTCGCCGCGTCACCGCGCGCAGCTCACCATCGAGCCCTTTCGATCGAGAAGAAGGACTGATCATGTCAACGACGACAAACGGCAGAGTCGGCTTCGGCCAGAGAACGCTCGATTGGATCGAACGCATCGGCAACAAGCTGCCCGAACCGTTCACCCTGTTCCTCGGGCTGTTCATCCTCACCGGGCTCGTCTCCACAGCCATGGCCCTGGCCGGTGTCTCCGTGTCCATCCCCGGCACCGAGGACACCGTGGCGATCAAGGGTCTGTTCACCGGTGAAGGTCTGGCATGGCTGACGACGACGATGGGGGAGAACTACATCGGGTTCCCGCCGCTGGCGACCGTGCTGCCGATCCTTCTGGCTGTCGGCGTCGCCGAGAAGTCGGGGATGCTGGCCGCCGCCGTGCGCATCGCGTTCGGCAAGAGCCCGAAGTGGCTGCTGCCCTATGTCGTCGGTTTCGTCGGCGTCGTCGGCTCGATCATGGCCGATTCCGCGTTCGTCATCATCCCGCCCCTGGCCGCTCTCGTGTTCAAAGCCGCGGGACGGCACCCGATGGCCGGCCTCATCGGCGGGTTCGCCGCCACCGGTGCCGGCTATTCGACCTCGATCGTCCCCACGAGCCTCGACGCACTGTTCGCCGGGATCACCACCTCGGTGATGGAGACCCTGCCGAACACCGACTACACCGCGGTCAACCCGGTATCGAACTACTACTTCAACATCGCCTCGTCGATCGTGCTGGCGATCATCGCCGGCTTCATCATCGACCGCCTCATCGAACCGAACATGGTGCGCAAGGGCGTGCCGCGTGAGTATGCGAGCGCCTCGGGCAGCGGCTTGGCGCGGGAATACCGGGCTCCCGACAGCCCCTATGGGGACGCCTCGGCGACATCAGAGGAGCAGTCCTCGGGTGAGTCCCATGATTCCGAGACCACCGGGATCAAAGCGGAACTCGAGCCGGAGGAGAAGAAGGGGCTGATCTGGGCGGTCGTCGCGGCGCTCGTCCTCACCGCGGTGTTCCTCGTCGCATTCCTCCTCCCGGCCTCGCCGTGGCGCAATGAGGACGGCGGATTCCTCCCGAAGTCACCGCTGCTGTCGTCGATCGTCTTCATCGTCTTCGCCTACTTCATGCTCATGGGCGTCGTCTACGGCTTCGTCGTGCGCACCGTGCGTTCGATGAACGATCTGGTGAGGATGATGAGCCAGTCGATCATCGACATGATGTCCTTCCTCATCCTCGCGTTCATCCTCGGCCAGTTCATCGCCCTGTTCAACTGGACGGGGATCGGTTCGTGGATCGCCGTCGCCGGAGCCTCGGGGCTTGAGGCGATCGGCCTGACCGGGCTCGCGGCAGTCATCGGGTTCATGCTCCTGGCCAGTGTGCTCAACCTGTTCATCATCTCCGGCTCGTCGATGTGGACGCTCATGGCCGCGGTGTTCGTTCCGCTCTTCGCCCTGCTCGGCTACGAACCGGCGTTCATCCAGGCCGGGTTCCGCGTCGGGGACTCGGCCACCCAGGTCATCACCCCGCTCAACCCGTACATGATCGTCCTCCTCGGCCTCGTCCGCCGCTACGAGCCCAATGCCGGACTGGGAACGGTGATCTCGCGGATGTTCCCGTTCGTCATCCCGTTCTGGCTGGCCTGGGCCGTGCTGCTGACGATCTGGTTCGTCTTCGACCTGCCTTTGGGTCCGGGCAACGGGATCCGGCTGTGAGTTTCGGTTGACCATGGTGAGTCGAATCAGCGATCTGATCGTCAAAACCCCGGACCCGGCTCGGTTGAGCCGATTCTGGTGCCAAGCACTGGGATACGAGGTGACGGCCGCAGACGAAACCGGAGTCGCGATCTGCGGAGCGTCGAATGCACCGACGATTCTCTTCGAACGATCGAGCGATTCGTTTGGGGACAACAGTCTGCATCTCGACCTTTGTCCGACTGACCGCAGCCAGGCGGACGAGCTCGAAAGACTTGTGGCTTTGGGTGCGACGAAGACTGATGTCGTGCCATCAGGAAGCTGGCATGTTCTCGCGGATCCGGACGGCAACAAGTTCTGTCTCATGGCGAAGCGCATCCCAGCGGAGCCGGACGACTTTCATGACTGAGCCCCAACCCGATCGGTGACAGAAACTGGAAACGACGATGCAGTTCTGCGGACTACTGTTGGAACAGAGGCCATTCGCGACCTTTGAGCCTCAGAGCATCTGCTGCACGCCCTCCCGCCAGTCGGTCGTGCCGACCTTCTCTGCCAACTCGCTGGAGGAGATGACGCAGGGTTCGTACCAGATCGGTGCCAGAGCGTTGAGCTCGTAGAAAGAGCGTTCGAACACTCCTGCAGCACGGGTCGCCCAGCGCGGCACCGTGGTCGGACGCTTGTGCTTCTGCCCGAGGGTATTTGCGGTGAAATCGGCGATCTCGGCCAGGGTCGGGTTCGACGCCGGGGCGATCCGCAGCTGGTGCGTCCCCGCGGGGACGTCTTGCAGATCGTTGGCTGCTTGGATCATGGCGGTCGCGTGGTCGGCGATGACGGTGATGCCATGCGGCACGTCCGTGCGTGCGGGCACATAGACCCGTCGACCCTGACCGATCGGGTCCGTGATGCACATGCGCACTACCGACGACCACTTCTCGGCAGTTCTGCCGAGCAGGTCCCCGGCGATGACGCTTGCACAGGTCGCCGGATGGGTGTCCCGTGCTTCGATCAACCGCTGCCGGATCCGTCCTTTGTTCTCGACCGGGGCGAAAGGGGAGTCTTCGGTGATTGGGGAGTCGAGGCCGGCGAAGGCATAGACCGACTCCGGGAAGACCACAGGAATGTCGAGTTCGGCCGCCGTGTCGAGGACCGCCGCATCGAGGCGGGGGAGGATCTGCTCCCATTTGCGGCTGTCGTACGCGGCATGGGCGCAGGCGAAGATCGCATCGACTCCGGCAACGGCCTCGGCCAGCTGGGCGCGATCACTCGCATCGGCCTTGAGGTGGGTGGGAGTGCTGGATGGACCGCTGCCTGAGCGGGTGGCGATGCGGACATCTGTGCCTGACGCGATGAGCTGCGCCGCGATCTCCGACCCGATTTGACCATTGCCGATGACGAGTGCTGTTTTCATGACGGATCCCTTCTCGATCTCTCCACGCGGTAAACGAGAGCGGTGCTCTCGGAATTCAGCGTAGGCCGCATGCATTGACAATGCAAGAGCAGTGCTCACTATTGTTATCTTTGCTCTCGGATCGTAGGGTGA
Organism: Brevibacterium sp.; assembly: GCF_052105255.1. Lineage (NCBI taxonomy): Bacteria > Bacillati > Actinomycetota > Actinomycetes > Micrococcales > Brevibacteriaceae > Brevibacterium > Brevibacterium sp. The sequence goes on along the minus strand of NZ_JBQDYQ010000019.1, from coordinate 6,765 downwards.
AGTCATGACAGAGACGACTCCACGACAGCGAGCCCGAATCGAGACGGAAGCCCAGATCACCGCGATCGGCAACCGGATGGTCGACGACGACGGAGTCGACGGGCTGTCGCTGCGGGCGATCGCGCGAGAGCTCGGGGTCGTCTCCAGCGCGGTCTACCGCTATGTGAAGAGCCGTGATGAGCTGCTGACCATTCTCATCCGCGATGCCTTCACGCAGATCGCCGATGCCGTCGATGAAGCGCTGGCGGGGGAGCGGAGCGTGGAGGCCCTCGCGCTGACCATGCTCGAATGGTCGCGCGCGCACCCGAATCGGTGGGCGCTCATCTACGGCACCCCGATCGCTGACTATGAGGCTCCGCGAGAGGAGACCGTGGTCCCGGGAACGCGGATCATGGTCGCGCTCGCGCAGCTGGTGGCAGAGGATGATCGAGCGTCGGAACGGGCATCCGTGCCCCAGTCGGGCAAGACCGGTTCGGTGACTCAGGGTCCTGAGAGAGCACTTGCGCCGCTGCGCGACGGCCTCGAGGAGCTCGGCCTCGACTACTCCGATGCGGTCATCATGAGAACCGTGACCATCTGGGTCGCTGTCATCGGTCTGATCAACGGTCTTCGCTTCGGCCAATTCGGTCCGGGATTCGACGAAATCGAGGGTGAACTCATGCGCGGAGTCATCGGCAGCCTCGGCGAATGAACTGCGAGGCGGGGTGGGAATCGGCGGCCGATCGATGAACGAGGGTGCAACTGAATGGTTGCACTTTGGCGGGGTGCGAGATAGAGTCGTCGCCAACGCGGCCCAGTGCCGATCTCACCGACGAGAGGAACCATCGTGACCGAGGACGACGTACCCACCACTGCGGATGATGTGCCCGACGAGATCGTCCGCAGCATCCACATCGACGCCGACGCACAAACGGTGTGGGACATCATCAGCGAACCCGGCTGGTTCATCAATGACGGCAGCCACACCGAGCATGACATCAGCTCTGAGGACGGTGTCTCTCGGGTGATTGACCCGAACGTCGGCGAATTCACCATCGGCACGGAGGAGCTCGATCCGCCTCGTCGTGCCGTCTTCCGCTGGCTCGGCGGGACGCCCGGATCATTGGACGACTTTCCCAGCAACACGATCGTTTTCACCATCGAACCAGAGGGCCAGGGCGTCCTGCTCACCGTCCGTGAGAGTGGGTTCGCCCGGCTCAGCGACGATGCCGCCGAGCGACGCCGGCGATTTGAGGAGAATGCCGAAGGCTGGGTCGAAGAGCTCGCGGTGGCGAGGGGACTCGCCGTGTCGGCGAGATGAGTTCTGCAGACGACTCCGTTCAGGACAGATTGCTGTCGGACGAGGCGGATCTCGTCTTCAAGGCGCTGGCCGACCACACGAGACGCCGCATCCTGGTTCGGCTGTCCCAGTCGCCCGACGACGCCGGCGCCGTGGCGCGAGATCTCGGGCTGAGCCGACAGGCCGTTGCCAAGCAGCTGCGGATTCTCGAGAGCGGAGGAATCGTGAGTTCGGCGACCCGATCATCCCGCCGCGTACACTCGGTGAGTCCGTCGCAGATCCGCAAAGTATCCGATCTGCTCGGAATCGTCGCCCACGGATGGGATCGTCGCCTCCGCGGAGTCAAAGCGCAGGCGGAGCGATTAGGTGAGGACCCCTGATCCGTCACCAATGCTTCGCCTTAGGAGTCACCTCGTAGCCGAGACGCTGCGCCGGAGATTCGGCGGACCTGGTAGGTCATCTGCCCCGGCGATCGGCTGAACCACAGACGAAGGCGGCCCCCGACAAATAGTCGGGGGCCGCCTCGGTGATGGATGTGTCAGCGGACGGGGCCGGTGAACTTCTCTCCGGGGCCTTCGCCGGGGGAGTCGGGAATCTCCGAGGCCTCGCGGAAGGCCAGCTGCAGGCTGCGGAGTCCATCGCGCAGCGGGCGGGCGTGGTGGTCGCCGATCACGGTGGCGGCACCGGTGACGAAGCCGGCCAGCGCGGTGATGAGCTTGCGGGCCTCATCGAGGTCCTGGAGGTCGGCGCCGTGGCCTTCGGCGGTGTCCTCGGCCAGGCCGCACTTGACGGCGGCGGCGGACATGAGGTGGACGGCGCTGGAGGTGATGACCTCGACAGCGGGGACCTCGGCGATGTCGCGCGTAACGTCGGCGATCGCCTCGGCGGGAACAGATTCTTCAGAACTCATGCCATAAGCTTGACATATAAATCAATGCGGCGATCACACCAGGGCCCCGATGTGCGAAGAGTCATGAAGCGTAGTACACTGGTAGCTGGTGCGAAGCGGAGTCTGTCTCCCACCTTGATCGCGAAGAGTGATCGGGTCCAAAGATCTGTCCGTCAGGCATAATCTGATCGGGTGCAGATCGAGGTGTATTCACCGAACGTACGTCTACCGTATTGCTCGTGTGTGCAGGCTCCCTTGGCATGTGTCAACGGGAGCCTTTTTCGTTGTCACGACCACATTTGAGCAAAAGGAGTGAACACATCAGCGAGACGCGCATCAATGACCGGATTCGGGTTCCCGAGGTCCGGTTGGTCGGACCCAACGGTGAACAGGTCGGTATCGTTGCCATTCGCAAGGCACTCGATCTCGCCGGCGAAGCTGGCCTCGACCTCGTCGAGGTAGCCCCGCAGGCGAAGCCACCCGTAGCCAAGCTCATGGACTACGGAAAATTCAAATACGAATCTGCTCAGAAGGCCAGAGAAGCCCGGAAGAACCAGGCGAACACTGCCCTGAAGGAGATCCGCTTCCGTCTCAAGATCGACGAACACGATTATGAGACGAAGAAGGGCCACGTCACCCGCTTCCTCGAAGGCGGCGACAAGGTCAAGGTCATGATCATGTTCCGCGGACGTGAGCAGTCCCGCCCCGAGATGGGCATCAAGCTGCTCAACCGCTTGGCCGAAGATGTGTCCGACCTTGGCTCCGTCGAATCCTCACCGCGAGTCGACGGACGCAACATGGTGATGGTCATCGCCCCGCATAAGTCAAAGTCTGACGCCAAGGCGGAGGCCCGGAAGGCATCAGCTGGTGCCAAGGGCAAGTCCGCTGAGGTGAAGTCCCGTCGCGATCGGGTTGCTGCTGAGAAGAACTCAGCTCGCCCGGACGCGTGAGAAATTAAGTACGTCGCGTTCCAGGCCCGTCCTGGACTGTGCGTGTGAAGTAGTTGCAGGCGGTCGACGTCGGCAACGAATTGCAAAGGAGAACGGCACTATGCCGAAGCAGAAGACGAACAGCAGCGCCAAGAAGCGCATGCGCGTGACTGGCAGTGGCAAGATCATGCGTGAAGGCGTGAACAACCAGCACAAGTTCGAGGGCAAGACCTCGGCTCGTAAGCGCCGCGTGTCCACCGACCAGGAAATCGTCGGCGGCGACCGCGCCAAGGCCCGCAAGCTTCTGGGCAAGCTCAAGGGCAGGTGAGACCCCTTTCGGGGCTTCGCTTTCCGGGCATCAGCCGGGAACTCCCACGGGCAGCCGACATCGGCTGCCACAGCTTGAACCAGAGTCCGGCACCGCCGGCAGATACGAACTTTTCAAAGGAGTAACACGTGGCACGTGTGAAGAGAGCGGTCAACGCTCACAAGAAGCGCCGGGTCATCCTCGACCGGGCAAGCGGCTACCGGGGACAGCGTTCGCGCCTGTACCGCAAGGCCAAAGAACAGGTCATCCACTCGCTGGTCTACAGCTACCGTGACCGTCGCAAGCGCAAGGGCGACTTCCGTCGTCTCTGGATCCAGCGCATCAATGCCGGCGCCCGCGCCAACGGTATGACCTACAACCGTTTCATCCAGGGCCTCAAGGCCGCTGGAGTCGAGGTCGACCGTCGTATGCTCGCCGAGCTCGCCGTGAATGACTCGGCCACCTTCGCGCACCTGGTCAAGGTTGCCAAGGATGCTCTTCCTGCTGATGTCAACGCAGCGAAGACCGACGCCGCCTGAGCAGCGTCTTCTTAAGACTCCTGTCACCTAAGTGACTGACCGATCGCCTCGGTGATCGACGACGGCCCCGAACTTCAGGTTCGGGGCCGTCGGTCGTTCTGTCGGGGCCCGTCTGGTCCCCGGATCGGCTCCTGTCTCCTCAGCCCCTTCTTCTTGCACTTCAGCACTCAACGGATCGAGAACACGGTTTCATGAAACTCCCTGACGTCATCTCCTCACCTCAGTCGAAGCGGATCAAGAACGCCGCGAAGCTGCTCAAGCGTCGCGACCGCAAGGCCACGGGGCAGTTCCTCGTCGAGGGTCCGCAGGCCGTGCGGGAGGCACTGGCGCGCAAGGGCTCGGTTGCTGAGCTGTTCATCACCGAGGAAGCCGCCGAGGAGCATCCCTCGTTCGTCTCCGAGGCGAAGCACGGCCGCATGCAGTGCAGCATCGTCACCCCCGAGGTGCTCACCGAGCTCGCATCGACCGTGAACTCTCAGGGTGTCGTGGCCGTGTGCAGGGCGCTCGACGTGGAGCTGACCTCCGTGCTCAACAAGGGAGCGCAGCTCGTGGTCGTCCTGTCGCAGGTGCGCGATCCGGGCAATGCCGGCACGATCATCCGGCTGGCTGATGCCGCGGGCGCCGATGCCGTGGTGCTGACGTCATCGTCGGTCGATGTCTACAACGACAAGACCGTGCGCTCGACCGCCGGTTCGCTCTTCCACATTCCCGTCGTCACCGGAGTCGGCCTCTCCGAGGTGACCGAACTCGCCCGTGCCCGCGGCCTGCAGGTGCTCGCAGCCGACGCGAACGACGAAGCCCACGATCTTCACCACCCGTGGGATACAGGCCTTGATCTCACCGCCCGGACCGCGTGGGTTTTTGGAAACGAGGCCTGGGGGATGAGCGCCGAGGATCTGGAGCTGTGTAATGCGTCTGTCGCTGTGCCGATCTATGGTTCGGCCGAAAGCCTCAACCTCGGCACCGCCGCCGGTGTGTGTATCTACGAGAGTGCGCGGAATCAGCGGATGTGAGGGGCTAGTTGGTTCCGGCGGCCTTGGCGGTCTGCTCGTTGGCGACGAGTTCCCAGATGTAGCCGTCGAGGTCAGCGAAGTAGCCCATGTACGACCCATCCACGTCTTGACCCGGATCGGCTGATCCGCCGGCGGCAACCGCACGGTCGAGCACCTCATCGATCTCAGCACGCGTGGTGAACGCACACGAGATGATGCTGGCGCCTGGAACCGGATTCTTCGAGCCCGGCTGCCCCGAGAGCTCAAGGTATTGACCGTATTCGTCTGCGGTGATGAAGAAGATCGAGAGGTTGGGCAGTTCGAAGGCGACGATGCCGTCCTCCACACCGTCGGTTTCGAGTCCGAGCCCTTCGGCGTAGAAGTTCGCGGTGGCCTGTGGGTCGGCAACGGGCAATGACAGGATCGTTGTCAGTGGCTTCATGCCTGCAGTCTAGTGGGGGAGACGACTGTCGGGCAGGGTCCGACTGTGTCACACACAGCGGATAGGGTGGGCGCGTGGTCACTACAGCTCCGCGCCCACCGAAGCTCAACCTCGGCGAACTGGTGGAAGGCCTCCTCGGCGATATAGGTTCAGAGGAATTCCTCGAAGGCATGGAGTTCACGGAGCTCAACCTCGCCGAGGCGGACGCCACCCAAGCGACGTTCCTCGACTGCCGAATGACGAACGTGAACTTCGGCGATGCCGACGCAGGTGATTCCTGAGAAAGTCAATGCAATCGCCGAGCTCATGGAAGGCGCTGGGATGAACCTTGACCCCGTACTTCTCGGGTTCTCTGGTGACGGTTCCACGACTGGCTGCATCAGGTATTCCCTGACAAGGGAACCAGCAATGGAAATCCTGTCAGCCGATGGGCAGTTGCACCGACTATGGCCCATCACTGACTGCCACTGGATTGAAGCGATTACCGAGGAACTTCGCACCAGACCAGCACATATTGCTGATGGCCACCACAGGCACGCAGCCGCACTACAGCTTCAACGCTCAAAAGAAGGAAGAGCCTGGGACTTTTTTCCAGCTCTTCTCGTCGATATTGAAACAAGTCCGATGCAGCTCTCTCCCATTCACCGAGTGTTGCCCTCGGCAGACCCCCGTCAGGCCCTCGATGCGGCACGTACTCGGTTCAAAGTACAGTCGTTATCCGGCGGGGTCGACGACTGGATCACTAGCCTGAACCAGCAGGCGACCATCGGACCTGCATTTGTCCTCGTGACTTCCCACGGGGCATACATCGCCACCGACCCCCACCCTGACTACTTAAAACAAGTGCAACGGGACTCTCCCGCCCCATTACGTCACATGCATCTCGCGGTTTTGCACGATGCGCTAATCGACGACTTGTGGAAGATCCCCGACCATCCGGAGACCATCAACTACGAGCACACCGCTCAATCAGCTGTGCAACGAGTGCTAGAAAACAGTGGGGTGGCCGTGCTGACGACACCGCCGACGCGAGAGGAGCTCGAATCAGCCGCGCTTGCAGGGGTCTGCCTCCCGCGCAAATCCACCTCATTCGGTCCAAAACCGCATCCCGGCCTCACCTTTCGAACAATTGAAGGTAACTGAGTCCTCGGGTCAGTGATTTAACTTGCTGCCACACAACCAAGGGAGACCGTAGGACCGGATCGGAATCAACTTCGAACCATCAATTCACACACTGCGATGGGGGCACGACTGTGCTCTCATTGCAGTGTCTTTTCGCGTCATCGAGAAATTCTTGATATTGACGCCGCAGTGCAATGTAAATTCACAGAGATTGGTCAAGTCCCTTTTCGTGGTGTTCTTCGGTAGTTCCTTTAACTTGGTATTAA
>NZ_JBQDYQ010000018.1:43535-56748 GCF_052105255.1 Brevibacterium sp. | reverse complement strand
CACCTATTCCCCGCCTACTGTGTCAGGCTGTCTCACTACAGCCTGACACAGAGGGCGCACATGCGTTTCTCGACACTCAGCCCGTTTATCGACGCCAGGGGTGCCTGTCCCCGTTTCTCGGCGAAGGAGAGTGTGCCTTAGGCGGAGCCAGTGGGATCGGGGCCGAGCTCGCCGCGGCTCTCCAGCGGCGCGTCGAGCAGCTCGTGGACGCCGTCGACGATCTCGTTGGGTCGGAACGGGAAGCGGCGGACATCCTCGGCGGTGGAGATTCCCGAGAGCACGAGGACCGTGTGCATGCCCGCTTCCATTCCGGCGATGATGTCGGTGTCCATGCGGTCGCCGATCATCGCGGTGCTCATCGAATGGGCGCCGATCCTGTTCAGGGCCGAGCGGAACATCATCGGGTTGGGCTTGCCCACGACGTAGGGCTCGCGGTTGGTCGCTTTTGTGATGAGTGCGGCGATGGCGCCGGTGGCGGGCAGGACACCCTCGGGGGAGGGGCCGGTGGCGTCGGGGTTCGTGACGATGAAGCGGGAGCCGGCATCGATGAGGCGGATGGCCTTCGTGATCGCCTCGAACGAATAGGAATGGGTCTCGCCGACGACGACGAAATCCGGGTCGTGCTCGGTCATGACGAACCCGGCTTCGTGGATCGCAGTGGTCAGCCCCGCCTCGCCGACGACGTAGGCCGTTCCGTGCTCGACCTGATTGGACAGGAAGTCCGCGGTGGCCATCGCCGAGGTCCAGATGTTCGACTCGGGGACGTCGAGCCCGTTCGAGCGCAGCCGGGCGGAGAGATCGCGAGCGGTGTAGATGGAGTTGTTCGTCAGCACCAGGTAGGGGATGTCGGCCCGGCGCCACTGGGCGAGCAGCTCTGCGGCTCCCGGCAGCGGATTGTTCTCCTTGACCAGGACGCCGTCCATATCGGTCAGCCAGCAGTCGATCGAATCGCGATCCATGTCTCTCCTCGAACTCGGGGTGGGCCGGAGCGGCTCCTTCCAGCCTAGTCGGGTTGGGCGCAAGTGTCCTGGGAGGTCCGTTCCGGTGGCGCCGTACCCCTGTCGCGGATCGTCCAAGGGCTCCCTTGACGGGGCGGCCGAAGAGTGTATTGTAGTAAATACTTAATTAAGGGGATACTTAAATGAGTATGGATCTCGTCTTCTCGGCGCTGGCCGATCCGACGCGTCGGTCGATCATCGATCGGCTGCGCGGTGGAGACAGGACCGCGGGTGAGCTCGCAGAGCCGCTGCCGATCAGTCGTTCCGCGGTCTCCCAGCACCTCAAAGTGCTCGAGACGGCGGGACTCATCACGAGATCGAAATCTGCGCAGCGGCGCATCGTCGCCCTCAACCCTGACGCCCTCACCGAGGCGGCCGGCTGGCTGCAGGCGGCGCACGACGACTGGCAGCAGGGCTTCGACACCCTCGACCGCATCCTCGACGAGGAGGTGCCCGCCGACCCTTCAATGACCGATTCGTCAGGCGCAGATCGAACTGCGGGCTGACCATCGACCGCAACGACCTACCGCGCGACGCAGACTTCATGCACGACTCAAGGAACTTCATGCACGACTCAAGGAGGAGAACAGCGATCAACGCCGAGAACACTGACACCACAAGCGGCACCGACACCACAGCAAAAACGGACACTCAGGTGACCGATCCGAACAGCGCACAGGCGGGAGAACCCGGCTTCACCATCGTCCGCGAATTCGCCGCACCGCGGGCCCGCGTCTGGGAAGCCTGGACGGACCCGGACGTCATGGCACGCTGGTTCCACCCCGAAACGCTGGTCACTCCACGCGATTCCGTATCCGTCGACCTGCGGGTCGGCGGCGAATACACCTATACGATGCGCATTCCCGACACGGGACAGGAGTTCCCGACCACCGGGAAGTACCTTCACATCGACGAACCCGTCCGTCTCGACTTCACTTGGGGGAGTCCCGGCGAGGTCGACGACGCCCCGCGAGTGAGCGTCGAACTCGAGGAGATCGCCGCCGACCGCACCCGCATGACGTTTTCGCTGACCGGCCTGCCCAATGACTCGGGAACGGATGAGAGCGCGTACGACGGCTGGTCCTCGGCCTTCGACGAACTCGATACCGAGGTCAGCAGCATACGCTGACCGCACCGACGCGGCTCACCCGGAATCCATGCCGGATGAGCCGCCTCGGGGACTTCTCCGTACCGACCCCCGGGTCGCAGGGATCCGGTGAATGGCGATAAACTCAAATCACGACGAGTGAGGAGCGTTACATGAGTGACAAGGTCATTGCACAACGAGGTCTGTGGCTGGACGAGATGGAAGTCGGCGCCACCTATAAGCACGCGCCGGGCCGCACCGTCACCGAGGCGGACAACACGTGGTTCACGGCCGTGACCATGAACACTCAGGCCCTGCACCTCGACGCGGCATGGTCGGCCACCGAACCCTTCGGCGAGCGCCTCGTCAACTCGATGTTCACCCTGGCCACCCTCATCGGCCTGTCCGTGTCCCAGCTGACTCAGGGCACGACTGTCGGAAACCTCGGCTTCTCCGAGGTCAGCTTCCCCTCCCCGATGTTCCACGGCGACACCCTCTACGCAGAGACGACGATCCTCGACAAACGCAATTCGAAGTCCCGTCCGGGCCAGGGAATCGTCACCTTCGAACATCGCGGCTACAACCAGGACGGCAAGCTCGTCGCGAAGGCCGTGCGCCAGGCCATGATGTTCGACTCCAGCCACGAGGCGGCCGCCACGACATCGGCCGCCGATGCTGCCGGCACCGCCGACCAGACCGACACCGGAAAGTGAGCCCGCATATGTCACTCGAGTTCAAACCCGCCTGGCTCTTCGTTCCCGGCGATCGTCCCGACCGGTACGCGAAAGCGGCCGAACGCTCCGATATCGTCATCCTCGACCTCGAAGACGCCGTCAACGAGGGTGACAAAGCCGCCGCACGGGAGTCCATCGTCGACTTCCCGCTCGACCCGACCCGCACGGTCGTGCGGGTGAACTCCCACGATTCGGGCCACCTCGGCGAGGATCTGAAGATGCTTGCACGCACCGAGTACACGGCTGTGATGCTGCCGAAGGCAGAGCTTGCCTCCGATGTGTCGATCCTGTCCGGATTCCAGGTCATCGCGCTCATCGAAACCGCCCTCGGGGCCGTCAACGTCGCCGAGATCGCCGCCGCCCCCAACGTCTATGCGCTGATGTGGGGGTCGGAGGATCTCATCGCCGACCTCGGCGGAGGCTCCTCACGCAACGACGACGGCGGCTATCGGGATGTGGCCACGCATGTGCGCAGCCAGACCCTCCTCGCCGCTCGGGCCCACCGCAAGTTCGCGCTCGACTCGATCTGGGCGGACATCCCGAACCTCGAAGGACTGGCAGCCGAGGCCGAAGACGCCGTGCAGTCGGGGTTCTCCGGCAAGGTCTCCATCCACCCCAACCACGTGCCCGTCGTCCGCGACGCCTTCCGCCCCAGCGACGAACAGCTGACCTGGGCGCAGTCCGTGCTCGACCTGGCGAAGACGGAGAAGGGCGCGTTCTCCTTCGAAGGCAAGATGATCGACGCCCCGCTGCTCAAGCACGCCGAACTCATCGTCGCCCGCGCGAACTGAAGAGACATCACCTCGTGAACGCCGCCGATGCACTGATCGCCTGCCAGATCCGCGCCGTCCTCACCGCCGCCGAGGCGGGGGACGGGACCGCGCCCATCGTCGAGGCCGGAGACCCCGTCCTGCGCACCGACACCCGCCCCTTCGACGGGCAGGTCGACGACGCCGAGCTCGAACAGCTCGCCGAGGTGATGCGAGCGACCATGCTCGCCGCCCCGGGGGTCGGCCTCGCCGGGCCACAGGTGGGCATCAGCCTGTCGATGTTCGTGGCCGAAGACCCCGGTGCCCGCGATCCCGAGGTCGCGAGGGTCCGGCAACGGGAGCCGATGCCGCTGCGAGTGGTCCTCAACGCGGGCTACGAACGTGCAGGGGCCGAGGACGTCGCCTTCTTTGAGGGATGCCTGTCGATCCCCGGCTATCAGGCCGTCGTCGCCCGCCCCCGCGAGATCGCGTTGACGGGCGTCGACCTGAAGGGCAACCCCATCGCCGAGGAGGTCTCCGGCTGGTCGGCGCGCATCGTCGCCCACGAGACCGACCACCTGTCCGGGATCCTCTTCCTCGACAAAGCCGAGATGCGGTCCTTGTCGACGAACGAATCGGTCGCGACATTCTGGCATCAGCCCTCGACGCAGAAGGCCGCCGCCGAACTCGGCTTCTCTCTGCCGTCCGGCCTGGTGATGTGAGCTCTCGCTGCTGTCGTCGGCGGGAACCAGGGTGCCAGTCATCATGGCCTCGGGTGCCGTGATCGTTCTCACCGGCAACACAGGCGAGCATGATTCGATGATGCCATGCGACTTCCCGACATTCCCCACCGCCATCACCGTTTTGTGCGGACCACCGCCGCACTCGGAACCGGTGCCCTCGCGCTCGTCCGCCGACGCGACGTCTCCGCCGAATACCAGGGCAGCCTGCGGGGCGCCACGGCGCTCGCCAACGCAGGCCTGACCTGGCTCACCGGGTCCCGGGCCTTCCTCGGCAAGGTGGGCGGATCGAGCGGCATCGACGAATTCCTCGGAGCCTTCTCCACCAGAGGGAGCGGTCCCGTCCGATATGCTTCCTCTCCTGCGCACATCTCCGACATCGGAGCACTCGACGGCGATGCCGACGCGGATACTTGGTGGGACGAACAGGCGAGCGTGACGTCACCGGCGTTCCTCAATGCGGTCACCGCGGCAGCAGCAGGAGCGGTCAGTTGGGCGCTCTGGCCGGCGACGGAGCGGCTGGCGGAGGCTATCGACGCGAAACTGCCGACGGGCGTCGGGCGCGGACTCAATGCCGCCGTGAACGGCGGACTCGTCGCACTCACAGCGGTCCTCATCGACCGGATCGAGGACTGGGCAGGCGACGTCGACGAAGAGGACTACGCCCCGCTCGAGATCGAACTGCCCGCCCACATTCGCGAAACGGTTGAGGCGCTCCTGGCCCAGCGGCACCCGAACGCCCCGGCGACCGCGGAAGCGATCCGCGAGCAGTTCTCTTCTGCACAGTTCTTCGTCTGGGTCGCCTACCCCGACTCCCTGCACTCGGGCGACGAGCCCGTCGTCCTCGACCCCGACCAGGTCGAGCAGCTGCTGGCGGATGAGGACATCCGTTCGATCGATGTCCGACCCCGTGCATCGGGGTCGGGTGTGGTTCCGGCCCGGCACACCTACCCGGTCACGGGAGTCACGGGCAGCAGTGCCCTCGCGGACGCCGATGATGCCGGCGACCACAGCACGGTGTCGACCGGACAGCTGGAACTCTCCCTCGAAATCGTCGACGGCCGTCTCTCCAGCGTGGATCTCAGAGAAGTGGACGCCGAACCCTTTGCCGACGAGCCTCCTGCCTCCGCCCTGGCCGGCTCGGTGCCGGGGACCCTCCATCCGCAGAGGTTCGACGACGAAGAGTTCGGCTGTTCCTCGAGCTTCGAGGTCACCGACGTCGGCGACGGTGCTGTCGACGACGACATCCTCACTCTCGCACGGTGGCCGCGTCCCGACGAACTGACTTTCCGGACCGACGGGGCCGCCTCTGCTCGGGAATAACCTGCGCGCGTCATCGTTATACGTTGCATGAGCGATCTTCGTACCCTCACCCTCGGCGCCGGCTGCTTCTGGTGCCTCGACGCCGTCTACCAGCGGACCACCGGCGTGAGAGAAGTGATCTCCGGCTACACCGGCGGACACACCGACAACCCCGGCTACCGTGAGGTCTGCACCGGGATGACCGGCCACGCCGAAGCCCTACAGGTGACCTTCGACGCCGACATCGTCCCCGAAGACGTCATCCTCGGCCTGTTCTTCACCGGACATGACCCCACGAGCCTCAACCGCCAGGGCTACGACGTCGGCACCCAGTACCGGTCGGCCATGTTCTACCGCGACGAGACCGAGAAGCAGCACTTCGCCGCGGCCATCGAATCCGCGCAGAGCCTCTTCGACGATCCCATCGTGACCACCCTCGAACCGCTGGGCACCTTCTATCCCGCCGAGGCGGTCCACCAGGACTTCTACACCGCGAACCCGGACAACGGCTACTGCCGTGTCATCATCGACCCGAAACTCAGCAAGGCCCGCACCGCCTTCGCCGAATGGGTGAGCTGATGGGCAGCCACAAGAAGGACAAGTGCAAGAAGTCCAAACACAAGAAGCACAAACGATCCACAGACGCGGGCGACGCCTGCGAAGCGACCAAAGACCGGGTCCGTGCCCACTTCCTCGACGGCAACACCGGCCCGTGGGCGAAGAACCTCGCAGCGCAGGACGCGCAGACCGCCCGCTCAGTGCAGAGCGAGAAGAACGCTGACCTCGCCGAGGACGGCGCCGCCTCGGCGAGTGACCGAACCGCAGCCGTGACGACCATCCGCCGCGGACCCGACTATTCAGCCCCGTCATCGATCGACATCGTCGCCGATCCGGTCCTGCACGCCCTGAGCACCCGACGGTCGATCTCGAAGGTCGACCCGGAGACCCCGAACGATTCCGACCTGCTCGAGATCATCCGATCGATCTCCTCGGTCGCCGACCACAAGGCCCTGCGCCCCTGGCGCTTCCTCATCATCCGCGGCAACGACCGGCACCGCCTCGGCGACGCCCTCGACGAAGCCGCCGGGGTGGTCCGCAAGCCGGGCGAGACCAATACGAAGCCGCTGCGGGCAGAGCTCCTGCTCGCCCTCGTCTCCTCACCGGTCAAACACGACAAGGTTCCCGAATGGGAGCAGCACGCCACCGCCGCCGGTGCCGGCCACCTGCTCGAACTCGCCCTGTGGCAAGCCGGCTGGGGAGTCATGTGGCGCTCGGGCACCCTGACGAACACCGAACCGGTCCGCCGCCTCCACCGCCTGAACGATCACGAACTGCTCATGGGCTGGTTCTACATCGGAGCCGTCCCCGAACGCTACCGACAGCGCCTGACCACGAGCTCCCGCCCTCTGCCGAAACCCGAACAGTTCCTCGATACCCTGTGAGCACTCCCGACACCGAGACTCCGGACACGCGCCGCCTGCCCAAGGAGATCTATGTCCTCGTGGCCGCGGCCTTCATCGTCGCCCTGGGCTACGGAATCATCGCCCCCGTCCTGCCGCAGTTCGCGGCGAGCTTCGACTTCGGGGTCACCGCCGCAACCATCGTCGTCTCCTCCTTCGCGTTCTTCCGGTTCGTGTTCTCGCCTTCGTCGGGCCGCCTCGTCGATGCCTTCGGCGAACGCCGCATCTACATCACCGGCCTCGTCATCGTCGCCGCCTCCACCGCGGCAGTCGCATTCGCCCAGAACTACTGGCAGCTGCTGATCTTCCGCGGACTCGGCGGCATCGGGTCGACGATGTTCAGCGTCTCCGCGATGGCGCTCATCGTCCGGCTCGCCCCGATCGACGCCCGTGCGAAAGCGTCGTCGACCTATGCCACCGCATTCCTCGTCGGCAATATCGCCGGACCCGTCCTCGGCGGTGCGATGGCCGGATGGGGGATGCGGATCCCGTTCGTCATCTACGCCGTCGGTCTGCTCTTCGCCGCGATCGTCGTCCGCATCTTCCTCGCCTCCACCGCATCCTTCGGCTCCTCGACGAAATCCGGGCGTGCCCGGCTGGAAGCGGAGAAGGACAAGGAGCAACAGGAAGTCATGTCCTTCCGGGAAGCGTGGAAGGATTCGGCCTACCGTTCGGCGCTCATCTCCGCCTTCGTCCAAGGCTGGTCGGCGATGGGCATCCGTGTGGCCATCTACCCGCTCTTCGCCATCCAAGCCCTCAAAGCCGATACCGCCGTGGCCGGACTGGCCCTGACGATGTTCGCCATCGGCAACGCCTCGGCGGTGACAGTGGTCGGACGATTCGCCGACACTGTCGGGCGCAAACCGTTCATCCAATGGGGTCTGTTCGTCCTCGGCGTGACCACCGCGGCGCTGGCCTTCATCGACTCGATCTGGCTGTTCTTCGCGTTCTCCATCATCGCCGGAATCGGCTCCGGCCTGGCCAACCCCGCGCAGCAGGCCACGGTCGCCGATGTCATCGGCCGCGACCGCAAGGGCGGCCGAGTGCTTGCCCGCTACCAGATGGCCCTTGACGGCGGAGCCATCCTCGGCCCGATCATCGCCGGAGCCGTCGTCGACCACTTCGACTACTCGTGGGCGTTCCTGCTCACCGGTGTTCTCGGCGTCATCGCCGCGGGCCTGTGGTTCTTCGGCCGTGAGACCCGTCCCCGCACAGCCACTTCGGCTGAGTGACGCGCTCAAACGCACCCGCACATGCGCTGCAGCTTGGTGAAACTGCACCAGCTCGGTGCAGGGACCAAGCTGCTGCAGTTTCACCGAGCTGGTGGTCGGGGCGCGGCGTGCTCAGCCGTTGATCAGAGAAGTCAGGTTTTCCTCATGTGCGGTTCAGGCGACACTCACTAGGATGGTTGGTTGAGTCGGCGTTCTGCGTCGTCGCCCTGCCTACGACAAAGAAAGTCCCCCCTCGTGAGTTTCCTGACCCGGCTGAGCCTGAAGAACCGGGCGCTCATCGCGCTCATCTCCGTCGTCGCCATCGTCTTCGGCATCATCGGTGCCGGCGCCCTCAAACAAGAGCTCTTCCCGTCCCTCGACAACCCCCAGGCCACGGTCACCGCCTCCTATGAGGGAGCCACCCCCGAGGCCGTCGAATCCGAAGTCACCGACCCACTCGAAGGGGCGCTGACCGCACTGCCCGAGGTCGAGGACATGACCTCGACCTCCTCGGCGGGCAGTTCGCAGATCACCGTGAGCACGAAGTACGGCGACGACTCCGATGACGTCGTCCGCGCCCTGCAGCGCGCCGTCTCCCAGGTGCAGCCGACCCTGCCCGACGGGGTCGAACCGAACGTCATGATGATGGGCACCGACGATATTCCTGTCCTCGCCCTGTCCGTGACCTCGGACGCCGATGAGGACCAGCTGGCGGCGAATCTCGACGACTTAGTCGTTCCTGAGCTGAAGAAAGTCGACGGCGTCTCCCAGGTCCAGATCGCCGGAGCGAAGACCAAACAGGTCGAGATCAGAATCCGCCGCGACGACCTCGAGGACGAAGGGGCGAACCTCGACGAGGTGGCCGGAATCCTCCAGTCCAACGGCGTGCCCACCTCGGCGGGTGAACTCAAGGGCGCCGACGGCACTGCCCCGGTCGAGGTCGGCACCCGCATCCGCTCGATCGATGCGATCAAAGACCTCGTCATCTCCGGCACGGACGGACCGATCCAGATCTCCGACGTCGCCGACGTCAAGCTCGTCGACGAACCCGTCGAGTCGATCTCGCGCACGAACGGCGAACCCTCGCTGTCCGTGTCGGTGATGAAGGAATCCGACGCGAACACCGTCGACGTCTCCCATGCGGTGGCCGACAAGCTGCCCGAACTCGAGAAGATGATGGGGGAGAACACGGAATTCGTCTCCGCGTTCGACCAGGCCCCGTTCATCGAACAGTCCATTCACGACCTTCTCAACGAGGGTGGGCTGGGCCTGATCTTCGCGGTCCTCGTCATCCTCGTCTTCCTGCTGTCGGTGCGGGCGACGATCATCACCGCCATCTCCATTCCTCTGTCACTCCTCATCGCCATGATCGGTCTGTGGATGGGCGGGGAGACCCTCAACATGCTCACCCTCGGTGCGCTGACGATCTCCGTGGGCCGCGTCGTCGACGACTCCATCGTCGTCATCGAAGCGATCCGCAGGCGCCACGCCTCCGGCGGCGACAAATTCTCGAATATCCTCGCCGCCGTCTCCGAGGTGGCCGGGGCCATCACCGCATCGACGCTGACCACGGTGGCTGTGTTCCTGCCGTTGGCGTTCGTGACCGGGCAGACCGGCGAGATGTTCCGGCCCTTCGCCCTGACTGCGACCATCGCTCTGCTCTCCTCCCTGTTCGTGGCGCTGACGATCGTGCCCGTCCTCGCTTACTGGTTCCTGCGTCAGCGTGAAGCGAAGGTCAAGCTCACCCGGGCGGAGAAGAAGGAGATCCGGCGCAGCCGCAAGTCGATGCTGTCGCAGTGGCGGGCTGAGAAGAAGAAGGCGAAGAAAGCCGACAAAAAGCGCGACCTTGTTGCCGCCGGTGCCGCAGCCGAGGACGCCTGGTCCCGCGACAGTGCCGACAGTCCGTCTCCTGCGGATGTTCCGGCTCATGCCGACGCCGCCACTCGCCCCGGACCGACCGGAGTGGCCGCGGCCGGTCCGCGCTACGGCGAAACCGAAGACGGCACGGCGGCAGTCGACGAACTCGCCGGAATGCACTCGCCGGTGACGCGTCTGCAGAAGACCTATATGCCGGCGATCTCGTTCTCGACGAAGCACCCGATCGTCATGATCCTCATCGCCGTGCTCGTGCTCGCCGGCACCGGAGCGATGATCCCGCAGCTGAAGACCGAACTCTTCGGCGACACCGGGCAGGATTCCCTGCAGATCTCGCAGACCTTCGACCCGGGCACCGACCTCGACGAGGCATCGGAGCAGGCGGAGAAGGTCGAGGACATCCTCGCCGACGAATCCGATGTCGACAACTACCAGCTCTCGCTGGGCGGCACGTCATTCGGCTTCACCGACGACTCGTCCCTGACGGGCACCTATATCGTCAATACGAAGTCCGGGGTCTCGGCGCAGTCGATCTCCGCGGACCTGCAGAAGCAGTTCGACGATCTCAAGGGCGCCGGCGACGTCGAGGTGGCAAATCAGAGCTCGACCCCGGGCTCGCAGACGATCGACGTCACGCTCACGGCGACCGATCCACAGGAACTCGAGGATGCGACGAAGACGGTCAGCGACAAGCTCGAAGGGGTGTCTTCGGCACAGTCGGTGACCAGTGATATCGCTGCGGTCCAGCCCGTGATCGAGGTCAAGGTCGATCATGAGAAGGCAGCCGAGGAGAACCTCACCGAGGCGTCCATCGGCCAGTATGTGCAGCGTGCCATGCATGGTCAGCAGATCGGTGAGGTCGTCGTCGACGATGTCTCGCATTCGGTGCTGCTCTTCGACCGCAATGCCGACACCGTGGACAAGCTGCGCCAACTCAAGATCCCGGGCAAGCCGGAAGAGACGGCACCTGCCGGCGGAGCAGGCGCGGCGGGAGGTGCCGGAGGAGCAGTCGGCGGTTCAGGTGACGCCGGCGCGGCCGGAGGCGCTGGTGGTGCGGCTGGCGGTGCCGGAGCGGCCGGCGGCACCGGTACGGCAGGCGGCGACCCGAACGCGGGCGCTCCCGTGACCTCGGAGCCGCGCTTCATCGAACTCGAAGACGTCGCCGAGGTCAAGGAAGTCAAGACCGCACCGACGATCCGTCACACGGATTCGCAGCGTTCGACCACCGTGTCCGTGACGCCCGAAGGCGATGACCTCGGAGCCGTGTCGACCGAAGTGCAGTCTGCCCTTGATGAGGTGGACCTGCCCGATACGGTCGCCGTCGACACCGGAGGCGCCACCCAGGAGCAGAACGAAGCGTTCTCGCAGCTGGGGCTGGCGATGCTCGCGGCGATCCTCATCGTCTTCGTCATCATGGTCGCCACGTTCAAGTCACTGCTGCAGCCGCTGATCCTGCTGGTCTCGATTCCGTTCGCGGCCACCGGTTCGGTTGCGCTCTCGCTCATCACCGACACGCCGCTGGGGCTGACTTCGATGATCGGTCTGCTCATGCTCATCGGCATCGTGGTCACGAACGCGATCGTGCTGATCGACCTCATCAACCACTTCCGCATCCGCGGGGTCGATCTGCGCACAGCCATCGTCCACGGTGCCCGGCTGCGTTACCGTCCGATCCTCATGACCGCGGCTGCCACGATCTTCGCTCTGCTGCCGATGGCCCTCGGTCTCACCGGCGGGGGAGTGTTCATCTCGAAGCCGCTGGCGATCGTCGTCATCGGCGGTCTGGTCAGCTCGACCCTGCTCACGCTCATCCTCGTGCCCGTGCTCTACCTGCTGCTCGAAGGAGTCAAGGAACGCCGGGCCGAGAAGAAGTACGTGAAGAACATGGCACGAGGTGAGGTCCTCGACGCCGCCGAGGCCCGGGCGCGGCAGCGCGAGACCGCCACGGTGCCTGCCGGTGCAGGTGCTGGTGCCGATTCCGGTGACATCCGGACACGGACAGAGGGGGAGGCTCCCACCGAGGCGCCCGCACCGACTGTGGACTCGACGGCAGCGGACTCGACGTCCGCGGATTCGGCCAGGGCCGACTCGGTGCCGGAGGAGACGACGGGGTCCGACCGCCTCAACGACGGACGCGGCGACGAACACGCCGTCAGTGACGGCGGGGACGCCGACGGGGAGCGAGGCGATGCGCCGGGAACGGACTTCACCCTGCGCGGCCAGCACCCGCGCCGCGACGACGGGCACGGTGAACCCAAACACTGAGCCCTCCTCCCCGCTAGAGTTGAGTCCATGACGACCGAGCTCGAACCGCAGGAGAGAAAGCGCCTGTGGTTCGAGCTCGGCCTCATCGCGGCGCTGTCCCTGGGCCAGGCGTCCGTCTACGCGATCGTGCGCCTGGCAGACATCGCCACGCGCGGCCCGATCAGCCACGCCCAGGCGAAACTCAACACCTCGATCTCGCCTCGACCCGGATTCGACCTGATCTATCAGCTGCTGGACATCGGCTTCGCCCTGGTGCCGGTCGCACTCGGGCTCTACCTGCTCAGTCGAGACCGACCGGCCCGGCCGCTGCCCATCCGACTCGGAGTCGACGGGCACCGACTGCGCGACCTCGGACACGGTACACTCATCTTCCTCGTGATCGGCATCGGCACCCTCGGGGTGTACGCGGGCGGCAGGGCATTGGGGATCACCGCCGAAATTCAGCCGTCCAACCTCGGCGATCATTGGTGGACGATCCCGGTGCTGCTGCTCTCGGCCGCGAAGAACGGAATCCTCGAAGAGGTGCTCATCTTCGGCTTCGGGGCACTTCGACTGCGGAAGCTGGGGTACGGACCGTGGCCGATCATCATCTCCCTGGCGCTCTTCCGGGCCAGCTACCACCTCTACCAGGGCATCGGCCCATTCATCGGCAACGTCGCCATGGGCATCATCTTCGGCTGGTACTTCCTGCGCAAGGGCAGGCTCATGCCGCTGGTGTGGGCGCATGTCATCATCGACGCCGTCGGATTCCTCGCCCCGGGAGTGCTCGCCCTCGTCGACATCGGCTGAGTG
>NZ_JBQDYQ010000018.1:0-43435 GCF_052105255.1 Brevibacterium sp. | reverse complement strand
CGCCGTCGGATTCCTCGCCCCGGGAGTGCTCGCCCTCGTCGACATCGGCTGAGTGCTGCAGGTGAGGTCGGGACAGGCGAGGTCGGGACAGGCGAGGTCGGGACAGGCGAGGTCGGGACAAGCGACGGGACACTCATTCCTCCCTCCGGGTTCACCTCTGATTCACCGACGGGTAGTTCCAAGGCCGCTTGCCGGTGACAGTCTCGATCGGGTGAGTCCTTCCGGCTCCGCCCTCTGCACCGGGCGGGCCTGGGAAGATACCCGATGCGAGGAGAGAACCGATGCGAACCTTTCTGCCGATGGCCGACCATGTGCGTGGCAAGCGAAGCCCCGTCACGTGCGCACTGAAGTGCGACAACGCCTGCCTCAAGGCCACCTGCAACACATCGGCAAATGGGTATTTCCGCGATATCGTCAATGCGAAGCTCAGCCGTCGCGCGGTTCTCGGTGCCTCGGCTGCAGGTGCCTTGGCCATTGCAGTGACCACTGCTCCCAGCCCGACCGCACGCTCTGCCGCCGCAGCCACCGCAGGCAGTCTGGCCTTCACCGCCATCGACCCGGTCCAGCACGAGGTCGACGAATTCGTCGTCCCCGAAGGCTACTCCTGGCATCCGATCGTCCGCTGGGGAGACCCCCTGTTCCCCGACTCCCCGAGGTTCGACCCGGAGAATCAGAGCCCAGAGGCGCAGCGCCGCCAGTTCGGCTACAACAACGACTTCCTGTCCATCCAGATCGACCCAGACGACTCCAACCGGGCCGTGCTCTTCGCCAACCAGGAATACACGAACGACGTCATCATGTACCCCGAGGACATGGACGGAGCCGATCAGCGGGCGATCAGTCGTGAAGCCCACGGACTGACCGTTGCCGAACTCATCCGTACGGACGAGAAGTCAACGTGGACGATCGATGTCAACGGAAAGAAGAACCGCCGGTTCCTCATCGACACCGAGTACGAGTTCACCGGTCCCGCCGCCGGCTCCGATCTGCTGCGGACGAAGGACTATCCGAGCGGTGACAAGGCGCAGGGCACTCTCGGCAACTGCTCGGGCGGGCTCACACCCTGGGGCACTCTGGTGTCCGGTGAGGAGAACTTCAACTCGTACTTCAAGGCGCAGGGCACATCGACCGCCGATAAGCGCTACGGTCTCGACAGCGAAGATTCGGCCAACGGGTGGGAAGCCGATGTCGACCGATTCGATACGAACAACCCGGGCTACGCGAACGAAGCGAATCGATTCGGCTGGATCGTCGAAGTCGACCCCTGGGACCCGAATTCCACGCCTCATAAGCACACGAACATGGGCCGCTTCAAACACGAAGGGGCGAACATCACGATCTCCGATTCGGGCCACGCCGTGGCCTATATGGGAGATGATGAGAAGTTCGACTACCTCTACAAGTTCGTCTCGAAGGACACCTACGTCGCAGGCGATCGCGAACACAACAAGACGCTGCTGACCGACGGCGACCTCTACGTCGCGAAGTTCACCGGCAACTCACCGAAGTCCGAGATCGACGGCAGCGGTCAGGTGCCCGTCGACGGCGAGTTCGACGGCAGCGGACAGTGGCTTCCGCTGGTCAAGGACGGCAAGTCGCAGGTGTCAGGATTCTCCGTCGAAGAGGTCCTCATCAACACCCGTCTGGCCGCCGACAAGGTCGGACCGACGAAGATGGACCGCTGCGAAGACGTCGAACCCAACCCGGTCAACGGCCGCATCTACGTCGCCTGCACCAACAACTCCGACCGCGGCACCGACGGGAAGGCCGCCGCAGATGAGGCCAATCCGCGCACGGAGAACCGCGACGGGCACATCGTCGAGATCACCGAGCGCTCCGGCGACCATACGGGCACCGAATTCGATTGGACCCTGCTGTTGGTCTGCGGAGACCCGAAGCAGGGCGACGCCACCTACTTCTCCGGCTTCCCCGTCGATCAGGTCTCACCGATCTCCTGCCCGGACAATGTCGCCTTCGATACCGCTGGAAACCTGTGGATCTCCACCGACGGTGCTCCCGACGGCATCGGCTACTGCGACGGGCTGTTCAAGGTCACGATCGACGGCGATCAGCGCGGCCGGGTCGAACAGTTCCTGTCCGTGCCTCGCGAAGCCGAGGTCTGCGGACCACTCGTCCACGATGAGTATGAGTCAGCGTTCGTTGCGGTCCAGCACCCAGGTGAGGACGGCTCCTATGCCGATCAGCACTCGCAGTTCCCCGATTTTGTCGACGCGACCGATGTCGACGAGGGGGTGGCCGCGATGCCGCGGCCCACGGTCGTGCAGGTCATCAAGGGTGACGGCGGATCGGCACCGGACCCGACTGAACCGCCGAAGGACCAGGACTCCGACGCCGACGGCACAGATGAAGGGGCGAAGGACTCCGATGAGAACGGCAGCTCAGACGGTGCCGGAACGGGTGAGGACACTGATGCCAAGGGCGACAGGACCGGAACGGACGCCGACAGCTCCGGATCGACTGCCGGGTCGCAGGACGGCGCGAAGGATGCCGCGGCAGCTGGTGCGGCAGCGAGTGCCGGAAGCGACGGCGGATCCGGTTCGGGCGGCTCCGGCAGCTCCGGTTCGGGCGGCGGTTCTTCGAACGGCGGCTCGGGTTCAGGCGGCTCGGGTTCAGGTGGGTCCGGTTCAGGTGGGTCCGGCTCGGACGGCGGTGAACTGCCGTGGACCGGTTCGGACGGCACTCTGCCGCTGCTCGGCGGCGGAGCAGGTCTCCTCGCCGTCGGCGGTGCGATGGCGACAGCCGCTCATCTGCGTCGGAAGAACGCAGACGGGACGGAAAGTGAGCAGGGCGTGCCGACTGAGTTCCAGGGCGACTGATGACTCCAGGACCATAAGCTGAAGAAGGCCAGAGGCGACACTGCCTCTGGCCCTCTTCGACTGCGCGGTGCGTGCGGATTCCGATGTGCTCAGATGGTGACTGGGCCGTTCTCCGTGTTGAAGCTCACCGACATGATGCCCGGCGTCCCATGGGGCGCGGACCAGTCGATGTTGATCTCAGAGATCGGCTTGGCATCCTGAGTGCCCAGCCAATCGCGCAGACGGTCGCGGTCCCCGGCGATCTGCAGGGTGTCGATGTCGACTCCCGCATTCGTCTTGTACGTCGACGGGTGCTGCGAAGAGTCTGCGGACCACTTGATGAAGAACGGCAGCTGGGGATCGGCGATGAGCCCCTTGACACCGATCTGCAGCCACTTGAGTTCCAAACCGGACTCCGGCGTGCGATTGCCGTCGACGGCCTTGCGTTCGAGGCGGGCTTCGACTGCGGTGAGATCGTCGACCGAGACGCACCAGCCCATCCAGCCGCCGCCGAGCTCGGAACGAGCCCGCACCGCCTGACCGAAGGGCGTCGAGAGAGCGGCCGGATGCTCCAAGGCTTCCACGACTTCGAGGTAATGGCCGTTCGCGAGCGGGAAGATGAGGTTTCTGGTGCCGAATCGAGGATGCACACCGCCGTCGTAGGGAACCGCACCGAGCTTCTCCGAGATCCGCTCGGCGGTCGCACGATAGCCGTCAGGTTCACTGGCGTATGACACATGATCGAGTTTCATGACTCGACAATCGCATAACCTGGCTCACACTGCCCCTTAGGTTCACCTAAGAAATCGTGATGATCGTCACGCTCGGGCGGCAGCGGAGGACATGCGAAACCGCCCGGATGTCATCATCCGGGCGGTTCGGAACAAGTGCTGAGCGACCAGCACAGGGAGTGAGGGGAGAGCTCAGTGGCCCTCGGCCTTGAACCGTTCGATGGAGGCGTTGATCTCGGCCTCGGCGGCTTCGCGACCGGCCCAGCTCGACCCCTTGACGTACTTGCCGGGCTCAAGGTCCTTGTACCGGCTGAAGAAGTGCTCGATCGAGTCGAGCATGAACTGGTCCACATCCGAGATGTCGGTGTAGGAGTCCCAGCGAGGATCTCCGGCGGGAACGGCGAGAACCTTGTCGTCGCCGCCGGCCTCGTCTTCCATCTGGAACATGCCGATCGGGCGGATGTCGACGAGCACACCGGGGAACAGCGGCTCCGGCAGCAGCACGAGCACATCGAGAGGGTCGCCGTCGTTGCCGAGCGTGTCCTCGATATAGCCGTAGTCGGCGGGGTACTGCATCGAGGTGTAGAGGTAGCGATCGAGCTTGACCCGACCGGTCTCATGATCGACTTCGTACTTGTTGCGGGACCCCTGAGGGATCTCGATTGTGGCCAGCAGTTCCATAGTGCTCCTTCACGTTAGGGGTGCATCACTAGAATAGATGGTACAAGTCCCCGTCCCCGCCCACCGACGGCGGCCACCCCACGGTCGTCGAGGAATGAGAGCCTGCGTTTGAACGACACCGATGCGCCGCAGAACCCGTCGGACTCCGGCTCCCCGCGCCGTGAACGCAGAAAATCGCGGCGGAAGAGGGGCGGCGCGATCGCCGCCGGCGCCGTCGTCCTCGCCCTCGGCGCCTATGCCGCCGTCGACGCCTATGACCTCGTGCCCGGTCTGCCCGGTGTGCTCACCACCGACCCTCAGGTCGAGGTCCAGAACGTGCCCACCCCGCAGGCTCACGCCCAGCAGGTGCCCGCCCCCGCCTCGGCGGTCGACGATTCCGCTCCTGTGCCCACACAGATCCCGAAGACGATCGACGCCGTGCTCAAGGATTCAAAGGTCACCGGCTTCGGCCTCGAGGTCCGCGACGGGATCAGCGACGACGTCCTCTACGCGAAGGACGAGACGAAGCCGCGCACTCCCGCCTCCGTGACGAAGGTGCTCACCGCGGCCGCCGCCCTGTCCGCGATCGGCGGGGAGACGCGCCTGGCGACGACGACGGACTTCGACGCGGACACGAACACCCTGACGCTGACCGCCGGCGGCGATGTGCTCCTGTCGGCCGGAGATTCCGATGCCGGTTCGGTCAATGGGCACGGGGGATTGCGGACCCTGGCCGAGGACACCGGGGCCGCACTCGAAGAGCAGAACATCACCGAGGTGGCACTGAACCTGGACACGAGGCGCTATGTCGGCGAGGACTTCGACTCCGGGTGGTCCCGGTCCGATATCGGCAAGGGCGTGATCACCCCGATCCAGCCGATCATGGTCGACACCGCCTACGTCGGGTCGAAGGACGCCGAATGGCGGGGCCGCAGCGAACACCCGGCGAAGGACGCGTTCTCGATCTTCGAAACAGAGCTGAAGAAGGCCGGGATCACCGTCACCGAGGCGACCGACCGGTCCGAATCCGAGACGCCGTCCGAGAGCCCGAAGGAACTCGCGCGGGTGGAATCGGCGACGATCTCCGAGATCGTCGAATACGCGCTCGTGCACAGCGACAACGTCGTCGCCGAGATGCTCGGCAACGAGGTCGCCATCGCCCAGGGGCAGGACGGCAGCTTCGAGAACGGTCCCAAGGCGGTCCTGGAAGCCCTCGGCGAATCCGTCGATCTCGGACGCACCCACCTCGTCGACACCTCGGGGCTGTCCTATGACAACCGGATCGCCCCGCACGATCTCACGACCGTCCTGCAGGCTTCGGTCGTCGCCGATGACTCTCTGGCCGGGCTCGTCAGCTACTTTCCCGTCGGCGGACTGACCGGCACCCTGCACGACCGATTCCTCGATGAGAAGAACGCCTCCGGGGTGGTGCATGCGAAGACCGGAACTCTGTCGACCGTGACCTCCCTGGCTGGGGGAGTGCTCGACGCGGAGGGACGTTACCTCGTATTCTCCATCCAGATCGACGACGTGGATAAGGACAAGATCTTGGAAGCCAGAAAGACCGTGGACGAGATCGTCACAGCCCTCGCGAACTGCGGCTGCCGATGATCATCGACGAGAACTTCGCCGCCCGGACCGCCCGTGAGCTCGTCTCCGCGGCGAAGGTCCCCGAATCGGGTGTGCTCGAGACACTCGTCGAGGGGATGAAGGACAATGCGCTGACGGCTCAGGACCTCGTCCTCGACTCGTTTCTGCTGCCACCGGAGCACGCCGATGCTGTGCGCTGCCGGCTCTCCGCCGGTTCCGTGCTCGTCCTCGATCAGGTCAGCTGGGTCAAAGCCAACGCGCAGTCCGTCAACGGAATGCTCGACGAGGCAGCCCTGCCCGCCCCGGTCAGCCCCGCCACCGCGATGGCCGGTGCCGTCGAGGTCGCCGGGGTGCTCTCGCTCCTGTCGACCCGCGTGCTCGGCCAGTTCGACCCCTTCGCCGTGGAGACGGGACGGCTGATGTTCGTCGCACCCGCCGTGCTCATCGCCGAGAAGGCCATGGACGTCGATCCGCGTGACTTCCGCATGTGGGTGGCCCTCCATGAAGCCACCCATCAAGTGCAGTTCGCGACCGCGCCCTGGCTGCGCGACCATATGCGCACCCTGCTCTCCGGGGCCGTGTCGACCCGACTGACGATGCCGGGGGTCGGCGGGATCGTCGACCTCTTCGCCACCCTCGGGCGCATCGTCAAAGGCGAGGCCAGCATCATCGACCTCATCCGCGACGAGAACATGCGCGGCGCACTCGACGAGGCCACTGCGATCCTGTCCCTGCTCGAAGGCCACGCCGATGTCGTCATGGACGAAGTGGGCGCGGGAGTGATCCCGAGCGTGCGCCAGCTACGCCGCAAGTTCGAGGCCCGCCGCGATGCCGCCCAAGGAGGCTTCCTCACGAATCTGCTCGGAATGGACCTCAAACTCGCCCAATATCGCGACGGAGCGAAGTTCGTCCGTGCCGTCCGCCGCGAGGTCGGACAGAAGGGCTTCTCCCGCATCTATGCCGAACCCGCGAACCTTCCCCGCACGGCAGAGATCCACGATCCGCAGCTCTGGCTCGACCGTGTCCACGGCTGAGCGTTCGCGCGACGCAGCCTCGCTGAGGCGGCCGACCCTCGACCCGGCGAGTGCTGCCATCCGCACTGCCGTTCGTGCCGCACTCGCTGACGCAGGAACGTCCGCACCGGGCCTCATCGTCGCGGTGTCAGGGGGAGCGGATTCGATGGCTCTGCTGCACGCGGCCGCGTTCCTCCATCGGCGCGGTGAGATCCGTGCCCGTGCGCTGACCGTCGATCACGGTCTGCAGACCGTCACCGCCGAGGTGGCCGACCGGGTCGCCGCCACCGCCGAATCCTGGGGCGTGCCTGCCGAGGTGATGAGGGTGAGCATCGACGCCGGCGACGAAGGCCTCGAAGCTGCGGCGCGCACCGCCCGGTATGCCGCCCTCGAAACCGCTCGGGCCGCGGCCGGAGCCGACTGGATCCTCACCGCCCACACCCGCAGCGACCAGGCCGAGACCGTACTGCTCGGCCTCCTGCGCGGATCGGGCACCCGGTCCCTGGCCGGAATGAGCCCGCTGGCCGGTCGCCTCATGCGGCCCCTGCTCGGCCTCGACCGAGGCCAGACCGAAGCGTCCTGTCAGGCCCAGGGCATCGAGATCTGGAACGATCCGATGAACGCCGATGCCGCGTTCACCCGAGTCCGGGCCCGGCAGCTGTTGGCCGGACTCGAAGCCGAACTCGGTCAACCGGTCACCGCGAACCTCGCCCGCACCGCCGACCTCTGCCGAGCCGACGCCGATTTCATCGATGCCCACGCCGAGGCGGCAGGGCAGCAGGTCCGCGGAACCGCCTCGGTGCCGGTGAAGGTCTTCACCGCACTCGACGATGCCGTGCTCAGCCGAGTCGTGCGCGACTGGGTGATCTCACTCGGCGTGCCCGGACAGAACCTCGGAGCGGTGCGCGTCGCCGAACTCTGCGCCCTCATCCGCGACCGCAGCCGCGGTCGCCTGTCCCTGCCCGGAGACACGGAAGTCGTCGTCTCCGGCGGCCACGTCGTGTTCCAAGCCGCGGCGAAGGCCCGCTGAGCCTCAGCTCAGCCTGGGACCGCCTGTCAGCTCTCCGCCTGAGGCGATGAGCCGACCCTCCTTGAACACGTCCCGATCCTGTGGGCAGTCCATGATTGCGGAGGTGACGGTATCGGCGTCGACGAGCATGAAGTCGGCGGGAGCGCCCACGGCCAGACCGAACCGGGCATCGGCGGCCAGCGCCGAACCGTCGGGACGGGCGCCGGCCATGACCTGAGCGCCACCGCGGGAGGCGATATCGAGGCAGCCTTCGATATCGGCATCGGCACGGAAACCGTTCGTGAACGCCAGCTGCCAGGTCCGACGCAGCAGGTCGCCGTCACCATAGGGACTCCAATAGTCCCGCTCGCTGACCGTCTCGAGCGCGGCTCTGACCCCGTAGAAGCGCTCGAGACCGCAGTCGGCATCGACCTGTGCGTGCGAGCGGATGCGCGTGCCGCCGGAGGCGACGATTCTCGCGATCGCAAAAGCGGCCTGAACGGCGACGCTGCGCTCGCCGCCTCGCCAGTTCTCCCGATCGTTCATGATGTACCCGTGCAGAGTGCCGTCGGCGGTGTGCGGACGGAACGTCTGGCCCATCCGATTCGAATCCAGGTGGGCATGGACATCGCCGAGGCTCGGCAGCAGGATCCGCCCGGCACCGTCGATGACCTCGGCCCCGGTCGGCGTCGTCCCCGTACCGTTCGGGGTGGGACCGGGGGCGGCATCCTCGGCGGGGGAGAGGCGAGAGAATCGTCCCTCGGTGATCTCGACATCGACGGCGGGAGCATCGGGGGTGCGCGGGAAGAGGCGCACATTCTTCACAAGGATCATGTGCCCAGCCTACGACCGTCAAACGGTATACCATCGTAGATTGTGTCCGACAGCGCGCCTCCGTGGGACCGCGGTCCGCGTGCCCGGCGACAACAGCTGTCTGAAAGGATGAGGCCATGACGACTTCGCCCCAGCAGGGCTTCCGACGCTCTCGCGGCCTCGACGGACTGGCCCTGGCCTGCCTCGTCCTCATCGCCGCCTCACTGCGGCCGGCCGCCTCCTCGCTGGGCCCCGTGCTCTCCGAGGTCACCGACGGATTCTCCCTGGCCGAATGGCAGACCGGTCTGCTCACGGCTCTGCCGGGACTCGTGTTCGCCGTCTGTGGCATCATCGCCGTGCCTCTGCTCAAACGACTCGGTCTGTTCTCTGCTCTGGCCATGAGTGCGGCTCTCATCGTCGCAGGCGTCGGTCTGCGCGCGATCGTCACCGAATGGGTGGCGTTCGCTCTGCTCACGGTCCTCGCCCTGGCCGGAATGTCGATCGGCAATGTCATCCTGCCCGTCTACGTCAAATCCCGCTTCCCGCACCGGCCCACCCTGGGAGCGACGACGTTCACCGTCTCGCTCGGCCTCGGATCGATGCTGCCTTCGCTGCTGACTGCACCCCTGGCCGAACAGTTCGGCGGGTGGCGCGTCGGCCTCGGCTTCTGGATGGTCGTGCCCTTCTCCGCACTCATCACCTGGACGGTGCTGCGGACACTGAAGTCCGTGCCCGTCCTGACCGGACAGGCCGCGGATCCCGGAGGTAAGCAGGAGGAGGCGCCGCCTCGGCGACCGGTCTTCACCTCACCCAAGGCGCGGTACATGGCGATGTTCTTCGGTCTCCAATCGGCCAACGCCTACCTGCAGTTCGGGTGGCTGCCGCAGATCTACCGCGATGCCGGACTCGACCCCGTCCACGCCGGGATCATGCTCACGATCGTCACCTTCGGCGGTCTGCCCGGCGGATTCCTCGCCCCGCAGATCATTGTCCGGTCCATGGCCCCACGGGCCTTCCTCGTCTCCTTCGGGGCCAGTGCCGTTGCCGGCTATACGGGACTGCTGTTCGGCCCGGCCACCGTGCCCTGGCTGTGGGCGATTCTGCTCGGCTACGGCGGATTCGCGTTCCCCGCCGCGCTGGCGCTCATCACCTCTCGCACCCGCGATGTCTCGGTCACGGCTTCGACCTCAGCCTTCGTCCAGTCGTCGGGCTATGTGCTCGCCGCACTGTGCCCGCTGGCCGTGGGCGGACTGCTCGGCATCAGCGGCGGCTGGCAGGTGCCGCTGTGGTTCATGGTCATCATCTCCGTGCTCATGGCGATCACCGGTTGGCTGTCGGCCGGTCCTGGGGCCGTCGACGACGAACTGGCGCCGTCATCCGATCCCATTGGCACCGGTGAGGCAAAGTGACCCATAATGGAACCTCCAGGACCCGCATCTGAGGAGAATCGACACTCGTGGACATCAACGATCTCGGCAATGACATCGAAAAAATACTCGTTTCGGAAGAGCAGATAGCCGCACGACTCGTTGAATTGGCCGCAGCCATCGATGAAGACTACAAAGACAAGGACATCCTCCTCGTCGGCGTCCTCAAGGGCGCGGTCATGGTCATGGCCGACCTCGCCCGGGCCCTGCACTCACCGGTGACCATGGACTGGATGGCTGTGTCCTCCTACGGATCGGGTACCAAGTCCTCCGGCGTCGTGCGGATCCTCAAGGACCTCGACACCGACCTCACCGATCGTGACGTCCTCATCGTCGAAGACATCATCGATTCCGGCCTCACCCTGTCCTGGCTGATCCAGAACCTGCGCACCCGCGGAGCTGCCACTGTCGAGATCTGCACCATGCTGCGCAAGCCCGAAGCCGCTAAGGTCGACATCGACGTGAAGTACGTCGGCTTCGACGTGCCCAACGAGTTCGTCATCGGCTATGGCCTGGACTATGCGGAGAAGTACCGCAACGTGCCGTTCGTCGCGACGCTGGCTCAGCACGTCTACAGCTGAGCCCGCTGGCACCGCTTTCTACGCCCGTGGCGAACCCGGGCCGGATCCGGGGACTGTGACGGAACAGATCCGGTCCGCATTCGGGCTATAGGGGTGCGAAGTACTAGGCTGTGGGGGATGTTCCCAGGCAGCCTCGGTAGCCTGAAACGGTTGCCCACATCTTTTTCCTGAGAGGACTTATGGCCGAGTCGAACAAACGTCGCCCGCTGCTGAACAAGGCGACGAAGGGCCCATTGGTCTGGATCGTCCTGGCGCTGCTCGTCGTATCGGTCGGTGCTCTGCTGTTCAGCCAGTCCGGATTCAGCCAGATCGACACCGAACAGGGTCTGCAGCTGCTGGGAGACGACAAGGTCGAACAGGCCAAGATCGTCGACAAGGACCAACGCGTCGACCTCACTCTCAAGGACGACTTCACAGTCGGCGACAAGGACTTCGGCAAGAAGGTCCAGTTCTTCTACGTCGAACAGCGTGGTGAACAGGTCATTAAGGCCGTCGACACCGCCGGCCCGGACAAGGGATTCACCGACGAGGTTCCCAAGCAGAGCTGGCTGATGTCGCTGCTGGGCACGCTCATCCCGTTCGTCATCATCTTCGTCGTCTTCTGGTTCCTCATCTCGCAGATGTCGGGCGGGAAGATGATGAACTTCGGCAAATCGAAGGCGAAGCTCGTCAACAAGGAGAACCCGGACGTCACCTTCACCGACGTCGCCGGAGTCGACGAGGCCCTCGAAGAGCTCGAAGAGATCAAAGAGTTCCTCGCCGAGCCGGAGAAGTTCAAGGCAGTGGGGGCGAAGATCCCCAAGGGCGTGCTCCTCTACGGCCAGCCCGGCACGGGCAAGACCCTGCTGGCCAAGGCCGTCGCCGGTGAGGCCGGAGTCCCGTTCTACTCGATCTCCGGTTCCGACTTCGTCGAGATGTACGTCGGCGTCGGTGCCTCACGAGTTCGTGACCTGTTCGAACAGGCGAAGTCGAACGCTCCCTGCATCATCTTCATCGACGAGATCGACGCCGTCGGCCGCCAGCGCGGCGCCGGAATGGGCGGCGGACACGACGAGCGCGAACAGACGCTCAACCAGCTGCTCGTCGAGATGGACGGATTCGACGTCAAGACGAACGTCATCCTCATCGCCGCGACCAACCGTCCCGACGTCCTCGATCCCGCGCTGCTGCGTCCCGGCCGCTTCGACCGGCAGATCCCCGTCGAAGCCCCGGATATGAAGGGCCGCAAGCACATCCTCGAGGTCCACGCCGCCGACAAGCCGCTGGCCGACGAGGTCGACCTCGGGCAGGTGGCGAAGCGGACCCCCGGATTCTCCGGTGCGGACCTGGCCAATGTCCTCAACGAGGCGGCCTTGCTCACCGCACGTGAGAATGCGAAGGTCATCGACAACCGGATCCTGGATGAGGCCATCGACCGTGTCATCGCCGGCCCGCAGAAGCGGACGCGACTGATGAACGACAAGGAACGCCTCGTCACCGCCTATCACGAGGGCGGGCACGCACTGGTCGCCGCGGCCATGAACCAGACCGACCCGGTGACGAAGGTGACGATCCTCCCGCGCGGACGCGCACTGGGCTACACGATGGTGCTGCCGAGCGAAGACAAATACTCGACGACCCGCAACGAGCTGCTCGACCAGCTCGCCTACGCCATGGGCGGGCGTGTGGCCGAGGAGATCGTCTTCCACGACCCGACCACAGGTGCCAGCAATGACATCGAGAAGGCGACGAACATCGCCCGGAAGATGGTCACCCAGTACGGAATGAGCGAGAAAGTGGGCATGGTCAAGATCGGCGACGACCAGTCCGAACCCTTCGCCGGCCGCGGTTACGGCGGCGGCGACGAATACGGGGATTCGACCCTGTCCTCGGTCGATCGCGAGGTCCGCGGTCTCATCGACTCCGCGCACGCCGACGCCTACTGGGCGCTGACGCACAACCGCGATGTGCTCGACAACCTCGCCTACCAGCTGCTCGAACGCGAAACGCTGGACCAGGCCGCCCTCGAAGAGATCTTCGCCCCCGTCGTCAAACGCGCCACCCGCGACGTGTGGTTGGCCCACGACGATCGTCCCGTGTCCGAACGCGGCCCCATCGTTCCGCCCGCACCGCAGAGCGAACGCAAAGACGGTGAAGGATCGACCGGCGCCGAGGTGGACACCACCGACATCCCCGGAGCCGGACCCACGGGCGTCCGCGGACCCCACGTCCCGCACAACCCGCAGGGACCCGAGAACCCGAACGGCCCCACCGGCCCGACGGACGGTCCCGCCGGGGGACCAGGGACAAGCGGTCCGGGAACCGGGGGACCGGCGACGACTGAGACGAACGAAGACAGAGGGAACCACGACTGATGGCCGATATCGAAGAGGTCTCCGCCGGTCTCGGCCCCGCCCCCGCCGGGCAGGAGAACAGGGTCGACCAGGAGCGCATCGCCGCTGCTGTGCGTGAGATCCTCATCGCCGTGGGTGAAGACCCCGACAGGGAGGGTCTGCTCGAGACCCCGGACCGAGTGGCCCGCGCCTATGAGGAGATCTTCGCCGGACTCCACCGCGACCCGGCCGAAGTCCTCGGCGTGACCTTCGACATCAGCCACGAGGAACTCGTCCTCGTCCGCGACATCGACCTGTACTCCACCTGCGAGCACCACCTCGTGCCCTTCCACGGAGTCGCCCACATCGGCTACATCCCGAGCAAGAACGGCAAGATCACGGGACTGTCGAAGCTGGCCCGCCTCGTCGAGATCTATGCTCGTCGCCCCCAGGTGCAGGAACGCCTGACCTCGCAGATCGCCGATGCGCTCGTCGACCACTTGGAACCGCAGGGCGTCATCGTCGTCGTCGAAGCCGAACACCTGTGCATGACCATGCGCGGAGTCCGCAAGCCCGGAGCCTCGACGATCACCTCGGCCGTGCGCGGGCAGCTGCGCGAAAGCGCCTCCCGCGCAGAAGCGATGAGTCTCATCCTCGGCCGCTGAGGCCAGAACACGGATCACACAGCGATGGATCTCTCAGCAGTGAAGACGACGCAGATCATGGGCGTCCTCAACGTCACCCCCGACTCCTTCTCCGACGGCGGACTGTGGTTCGACCACGACAGGGCCGTCGCCCACGGCCTCGAACTCATGGCCGCCGGTGCCGACATCATCGACGTCGGAGGCGAATCGACGCGTCCGGGATCGGCCCGCGTCGACGAATCCGAAGAGCTGCGCCGAGTCGTCCCGGTCGTCCGCGAGCTCGCCGCCGCCGGTGCAGTCATCAGCGTGGATACGATGCGTGCCCGTGTCGCCGCAGATTCCCTGGCAGCCGGGGCTCATATCATCAACGACGTCTCCGCCGGACAGTCGGATCCGACCATGCTCAGCGTCGCCGCCGAGTCCGGAGCACCCATCGTGCTCATGCACTGGCGCGGCTACCTCGATCAGGCCTCGGCGACCTTCCACTACGACGATGTCGTCGCCGAGGTGATCGCCGAACTGCGCACCCGCATCGACGAAGCCATCGCCGTCGGCGTGAAACCTGCGAACATCATCGTCGACCCCGGCCTCGGGTTCTCGAAGAACGCCGAACACAATTGGCAGCTGCTGGCCGCCCTCGACGAATTCGCCGTTCTCGACCACCGGCTCCTCGTCGCCGCCAGCCGGAAGCGCTTCATCGCCTCCCTGCTCAGCCCCGACGACCCGAAGCAGGCCGAACAGGCGGCGAAGGATCAGGCCACGGCCACGATCTCCGCGATCTCCGCACAGGCAGGCGCCTGGGCGGTCCGCGTCCACGATCCGGCCACCTCGGCGGTTGCGTGCAAGGTCATCGCCGCGGTCCGGGAACACTCCGCAGCAGCGAACCCTGCCGCGAACCTCGACACGGAGGGCAACGGACGATGACCGGCGCCGAGGCGCCCCCCGACCGCATCGAACTGCGCGGGCTGACGGTGCGCGGCAATCACGGTGTGTTCGACTTCGAGAAACGCGAAGGCCAGGATTTCGTCATCGATGTCACCCTGCACACCTCGATCGACCGCGCGGCCGCCACCGATGACCTCGCCGAGACGATCCACTACGGCGAACTCGCCGAAGACGTCGCCGGAATCGTTCAGAACAACACCTTCGACCTCATCGAGACGCTGGCCGACCGCATCGCCGACCACTGCCTGAGCCTGTGCGAGCACGTCGAAGTCGTCGTCCACAAACCCTCCGCTCCGATCCAGCGGACCTTCGACGATGTGCGCATCCGCGTCGAACGCCACCGCGCTGCCGGCGCAGACGCGGGGGAGACCGAAGCGTATCTCAGCCTCGGGGCGAACCTCGGCGATGCCGCGGACACCCTCGACCAGGCGGTGGCCGCCCTCGACCGGCATCCGGACATCACCGTCACCGGCCGTTCCTCACTCTTCCGCACCGCACCCTGGGGCGGAGTCGACCAGGACGACTTCCTCAACCTCGGAGTGCTCGTGACCACGACGCTGCCGGCACTCGAGCTGCTGTCGGTGGCACAGGGAATCGAAGTCGCCTGCGGGCGCACGCGTGAACTCAGGTGGGGACCGCGCACCCTCGACATCGACCTCATCCGCTTCGGCGGCGAGGACGCCGAGCAGCACCGCCGGACCCCGCGGCTGACCCTGCCGCACCCACGCGCGCATGAACGCGCCTTCGTGCTCGCCCCCTGGGCCGAGCTCGTCGGAGACACACTCATCGACACCCCTCGGGGGCGGCGCCCCCTCAGCGCGGTTCTGGCCGAACTCGGCGACCAGGACATCTCCCGGATCACCTCTGGATAACCGTCCGCGATCTGAGAGACTGGGAAGCATGCAGAGAACCTCCTCGTCCACCCTCGCCGTGTGGGCCGTCATCGGAACGGTGTTCGCGATCGTGGTCGACGTGGTGCTCGAAAGCCAAGGGTTCTCACTGCCGGGCCTGCCCTGGTTCGCCGTCATCGGCATGCTCGTCCTCTCCGCCATCCTGTTCATGCTCGGCTGGCCCATCAAGAAATGGAACGACGGGGACCGGACGAGGGAGATCGACCCGATCCAAGCGGCGAGAGTGGCGATCATGGCCAAGGCCAGCGCTCTGACCGGGGCCGGACTCTCCGGCTGGTATCTCGGCAGCGCCGGGTACTATTTCCTGTCGGCCCCGGGGATCCGCAATGATCTGGCCGCAGGTATGCTTGTCGCAATGATCTCTGCCGCCGTGCTCATGATCGTCGGCATGATCGTCGAGGGATTCTGCGAGATCCCACCCCAAGACCCGCCGGGAGCCGAAACAGCATGAACCGCGACCCCTTGTTCTCCATCGGAGCCGATGTGCCCTTCAACCGGGTGAGCCCGAAGTACGGGCTGAAAGAGGTCCTGGCCTCAATGACTCTGCTCGTTCCGCTGCTCATCGCCGGGCTGGTCGTCGCGATCATCTTCACCGCCGAGATGCCCTGGCTGCACCTGGCCTGGATCGCCGTCGCCGTCTACGGCATCATCTCGACGATCATCATCCTTCGGCAGGCGCGTGCCATCGGCTATGCCGAACGCGAAGACGACCTGCTCGTGCGCCGCGGCATCATGTTCCACCGCGCCACCGTCGTGCCCTACGGCCGACTTCAGTTCGTCGACGTCGACGCCGGCCCCATCGACCGCATGTTCGGCCTGGCGACCGTCAAACTCCACACCGCCTCGGCCGCCACCGACGCGACGATCCCCGGACTGCCCCGCTCCGAAGCCGATCGCCTGCGCGACAGCCTCGCCGGACTCGGCCAGGCCAATCTCGCCGGACTGTGACCATGAGCGACGAATCCTCGCCCGACACCTCGAACTCTCCCGCCGAGGCGGCCGCACCGGAGGTCTGGCACCGTGTCCATCCGCTGACGCCGATTCTCGAGAGCCTCGGCGTCCTCGTCGGCATCTTCATCGCCGCGGTCTACGGTCTGCAGAACTTCTTCCAGAGCGCCGTCGAAGACCTGGCTTCCGGCCGCTCCGTCAACCTCACCTTCGCCGAATGGCTGGGTGCCCACCCGCTGGTGATCCTCGCCGTCGTCGGCGGAATCATCCTGATCCTCGTTCTCACGGCTTTCTTCAGCTGGTTGGCATGGCGAGTCATGGGATATCGGGTCGATGCCGAAGCGATCTACTATCGGCGCGGACTGCTGTCGAAGAAGCTGCGCAAGGCCCGCCTGGACCGCGTCCAGTCGATCGACCTGCAGCAGAAGCTGCTGCCGCGGATGCTCGGAATGGGTGAACTCGTCTTCGACGTCGCCGGCGGCACCGACTCGAACATCTCCCTGAAATACCTGTCGAAGAAGCGTGCCGAAGAGCTTCGCGATGAGCTCCTCGCCGCGGTGAAAGCGAAGAAGAACGCATCCGCTGCGTCCACTGCGGCCGCCACGGCACCGACCGGAACCGCAGCCGAGCACGGTGGGCCCGAGCCCGAAACAGGAGCAGCCGGTGAGGCTGAAGCGGGTGCGGAGGCGGCAGGTCAGCCACGTGTCAGGGCCGATGACCACGGCAGCCCGGGCCCCGACTCCAGCGGAGAACAGCCGGGTATCGATCTCTCCGTGCCCGAACGCAGCGCCGACAGCATCGGAGTGAGACTGAGCAAACGTCTGGGCGCCCTGGCCGACGGCGTCTCCCACGAAGCGGAAGGCAGCCTCAACGATCTGCTGGCCCCGTACCACCTCTCGGCCGATGTCGGTGAGGAGGGCGAGATCATCCGTGTGCCCGCCCATCGTGTCATCGTGTCCTCCCTGCTCAACACCGGAACGCTGATCTCCGTCGGCGTGATCGTCGTCCTCATCGCCATTGCCGTCGTCTTCCTCGTCGTCGGGATCGAGGAGGCCTTCCTCCCGATCCTCATCGGTGGACTGCCCGGCATCTTCGCCGCAGTCACCGCATTCAAGAAGAACCTCGACAATGCCAATTTCGTCGTCCGCATCAGCGAAGACGGACTGGCCGTCAGACACGGACTGTTCTCCACCTCCCGCAAGGTCATCCCCCTCGACCGGCTGCAGGCCGTCTGCCTGCATCAGCCGCTGCTGTGGCGCTGGGCCGGTTGGTGGAGGGCCGAATACAACATCGCCAGCGATGGTGGGACGAACGACGAGAATCTGCTCCTGCCGGTCGGCGATATCGACCAGGCTCTGCTCATGGTGGGTCTCGCCCTGCCCGACCCGCAGCTGCCTGAAGGCATCTCGGCCGACGGCGTGGTCCGGTCGGCCATGTACGACCGGAAGTCCACACACCCCGACGCAGCGGCGGCCGAGGAGCTGTTCCACGCGCAGCCGCGCTCCTCACGGATCATCGACCCCCTCGTCTGGAAACGACGGGCCTACGCGCTCACCGATTCCCTGCTCGTGCTGCGCCTGGGCATCCTCGACCGACGAGTCGACTTCGTACCCCATGTCAGGGTCCAGTCCCTGCGCTACTATCAGGGCCCGCTGATGCGAGCGCTGAACCTGGGCACTGTGGCCGTACATTCGACCGCCGGACCCATCGCCCCGCTCGTGAAGCATCAGGATGCCGACGCCGCCAAACGCTTCTTCACCGAGCATGCCGAACGCACTCGGATCGCCCGCCAGACCTACGACGCGGCGGCGAAGAGTCCCCACACCGACCGTACACGGACCCTCGAGGAGGACGAAAGATGAGCCAGGGCGACGCACCGCGGCTGGGGATCGGAATCATCGGCTGCGGCCGAGTCGGGGCCAGCATCGGAGCCGCCTGGAGGCAGGCGGGGCACGCCATCATCGGCGTCAGCGCCACCTCGGCGGCGAGCCTCGAACGCGCCGAGGAGATGCTGCCGGCAGTGCCAGTCCTCGACCCGGACGAGATCACCGAACGCGCCGAACTCGTCCTCGTCGCCGTTCCCGATGACGAGATTGCGCCGTTGGTCACGGGCCTGGCCGACCTCGGACGCATCCACGCCGGGCAGATCCTCGTGCACTGCTCGGGCAGGTACGGAACGGACGTCCTCGACGCCGGGACCCGCCTCGGCGCCCTGCCCATCGCCCTGCATCCGTCCCTGACGTTCACCGGAACCGAAGTCGACCTGAGTCGGCTGCGGCAGACGACGATCGCGGTCACCGCGCCGGCACCGATCCGTCCGGTGGGGGAGGCCCTCGTCGTCGAACTCGGTGCCGAGCCGATCGACATCGCCGAAGCGGACCGTCCCCTCTACCACGCGGCCATCACCCACGCCTCGAACCATTCCATCACGATCCTCGCCGAAGCCATGGAACTGCTCTCGGAGGCGGGAGTCGCCGATCCCTCGGCCGTCCTCCACGCCCTCGTCGACGCCAGCGTCGCCAACACCATGCAGAATGGGCCCAAGGCACTGACCGGGCCGATCAGCCGCGGAGACGTCGGAACCATCGAAGCGCACCTGGCCGCACTGAGCGAATTCAGCCTCAGCCGGTCGAACCCGTCCGTGCGCAACAGCTACATCGCGCTCGCGCGATCGACAGCCGCGAAAGCCCTGGCGATGGGACGGATCACAGAAGCCCAGGCACAGCAGATCCTGACTGCTCTGGACTGACCGCCGAATTCCCCCGTGCGGCCCGTCCACGGTAGCCTTGAAGCATGGCGAACACCGACTCGAAGACACCTGAGAACGCAGACCTTTCACCCGAACACCTCGACCCGGAACAGATCCGGATCCGAAAGGACAAGCGCCAGCGTCTCCTCGATGACGGAACCGACGCCTACCCGGTCACGGTGCCCCGCACGCACAGCCTCGCCGAGGTCCACGCCGCCCACGACGGACTCGAAGCCGGTGAGGAGACCGACGACATCGTCGGAGTCATCGGCCGCGTCGTCTTCGTCCGCACCACCGGAAAACTCTGCTTCGTCACCCTGCAGGCCGGCGACGGCACCCGACTGCAGGGCATGCTCTCGCTGCGCGAAGTCGGTCAGGAGCGCCTGGATGACTTCAAGACGGACGTCGACCTCGGCGACTTCCTGTTCCTGCACGGGAAGGTCATCAAGTCCAAGCGCGGTGAGCTGTCCGTCCTCACGGACTCGTGGACCATGGCATCGAAGGCCATCCGCCCGCTGCCCGGCCTGCACACCGAACTCGCCGAGGACACCCGCGTCCGCCAGCGCTACCTCGACCTCATCACCCGAGAGCAGGCCCGGCAGACGATGCTCACCCGCGCCAAGGTGATGTCATCGCTGCGGAAGACCTTCGCGGACCAGGACTTCGTCGAGATCGAGACCCCGATGCTGCAGACCATGCACGGCGGTGCATCGGCGCGCCCATTCAAGACGCATATGAACGCCTACGACATCGACATGTATCTGCGCATCGCCCCGGAGCTGTTCCTCAAGCGGGCGGTCGTCGGCGGAATCGAGAACGTCTTCGAGATCAACCGGAACTTCCGCAATGAGGGCGCTGACTCCACGCATTCCCCGGAATTCGCGATGCTCGAGGCCTACCAGTCCTTCGGCGACTACCACTCGATCGCCGATCTGACGAAGACCCTGATCCAGAACGCGGCCCAGGAAGCCACCGGATCTCTCATCGTGACTCTCGATGACGGCACCGAATACGACTTCGGCGGAGACTGGCCGGTCGTGAGCATGTACGACTCCCTGTCCGAGGAATCCGGCGTCGAGGTGACTCCCGAGACCGGATTGGACGTCCTCGACACGATCGCCGCCGACAACAACGTCGACTTAGACGGCGTCTTCCGCTCACACGGCAAGTACGTCGAAGAGCTGTGGGAGCACTTCTATCAGGACAAGCTGTGGGCTCCGACCTTCGTCACCGACTTCCCGGTCGACACCTCGCCGCTGGTGCGTGAGCACCGGACGAAGAAGGGCGTCGTGGAGAAGTGGGACCTGTACGTGCGCGGATTCGAGCTGGCGACCGGCTATTCCGAGCTCGTCGACCCGATCATCCAGCGGCAGCGCTTCGAAGCGCAGGCTGCGGACGCCGCTCGCGGCGACGATGAGGCGATGGGTCTCGACGAAGACTTCCTCATGGCCATGGAGCACGGAATGCCGCCGACCGGCGGAATGGGAATGGGGCTCGACCGTCTGCTCATGGCACTGACAGGTTTGGGAATCCGCGAAACAATTCTGTTCCCATTCACCAAACCATTGGCTTCTTCGCAGGAGGATTCGGCTCAGGAGGGCTGATGTGAATATGTTGGATATCGTCAAAGCGCTGCTCCCGTCGATCTGTGTGGGATTGCTGTTCTGGTATGTATTCCGGAATATCGTCCGCGCTGATCGCAATGAACGCGCACAGGTTGATGAGTACTATTCAGAGATTGAAGTTAGCGGAATCGAGGATAATCTTGAAACGGATGTTAAGATGACATCGACAAAAACCTCTGATTACGAAAAGAGTGAACATGGCAAGGGAAATGCGCCTCGTTCTCACGGATGATTTCGACGGAAGCGAAGCAGCGGAAACCGTTCGCTTCAGCCTCGACCAGGCAACGTACGAACTCGAGCTCTCAACCGAGAATGCTGAAAAGCTCCGTGAGACGTTCGCCCCATTCATCGCCAAAGCACGTCGTGTAGCCAACACCGGTGGTCGTGGCCG
Organism: Brevibacterium sp.; assembly: GCF_052105255.1. Taxonomy (NCBI): domain Bacteria; kingdom Bacillati; phylum Actinomycetota; class Actinomycetes; order Micrococcales; family Brevibacteriaceae; genus Brevibacterium; species Brevibacterium sp. The sequence goes on along the minus strand of NZ_JBQDYQ010000018.1, from coordinate 22,270 downwards.
TCGTGCGGGTTCGTCGGGACCCAAGCGGGACACGGCGAAGATCCGCGAATGGGCTCAGAGCAACGGATACCAGCTCGGTGATCGTGGGCGGATCCCGCTGGAGATCGTCGAAGCATACGAAGCAGCGGAGAAGTAAGAGGCTCATTCGAAAGCCGATAACCTCCGATTAGTCCCGAGGGGCCAGCGAATTGAATCGCTGGCCCCTCGGGCTTTTTGTGGTGTCGGCCTCGGCTTTATGGAATTCAGTGGTCCGGCGATGCGGCAGAACGGCAGCGATGAAACTTCACAGACATTTGCCAGGTACAGAACAGTTGACGATCATATCGATGAATAGTCCGAGCGAATGATTCGATGAATTGGCCATCGAATCAAGGTGCCCTGAGCTGTGGTCGGGGAATGTCTTCAGCGCATCGAGACGATGATGCTGTTGGTTGAGGTCTTCGCGATCAGTTGTGTTCGTGCCGCATTGATTTGCTCCGGCTCTCCCGCTCGCAGCGGACTGCAGTGCGTACTGCCCCAGGTCTACGGTGGCGAAGCCTCGACGACCATGGAATTTCGCCCACAGCCAAACGCATTCGGCTCATGGCGAAACCTGCAATAGATCCGCGGTCGTGGTGGTTAGGCTCAGAAGAATCAGAAGACCGAGGAGGATGAATATGTTCGAGCGGTTCACCGACCGAGCACGACGCGTCGTTGTGCTCGCGCAGGAAGAAGCGAAACTTCTCAAACACAACTACATCGGCACCGAGCACATTCTGCTCGGCCTCATCCATGAGGGTGAAGGTCTGGCAGCGAAGGCTCTCGAGGGCATGGACATCTCCCTCGAACAGGTGCGTGACCAGGTCCAGGAGATCATCGGTCAGGGTCAGCAGGCGCCCAGCGGCCACATTCCCTTCACCCCGCGGGCGAAGAAGGTCCTCGAGCTCAGCCTCCGTGAAGCCCTGCAGCTGGGTCACAGCTACATCGGCACCGAGCACATTCTGCTCGGCCTCATCCGTGAGGGCGAAGGCGTTGCCGCGCAGGTGCTTGTCAAGCTCGGCGCGGATCTCGGACGCGTCCGTCAGGAAGTCATCAAGCTGCTGTCGGGATACCAGGGCAAGGAACCCGTGTCCGCCGGCGGTCGCGAAGAGGGAACCCCCTCGGGGTCGCTCGTGCTCGACCAATTCGGCACCAACCTCACCGCCGCGGCCCGCGAAGCCAAGCTCGACCCGGTCATCGGCCGGCACGAGCAGATGCAGCGCGTGATGCAGATCCTCTCGCGCCGCACGAAGAACAACCCCGTCCTCATCGGCGAACCCGGTGTCGGCAAGACTGCTGTCGTCGAAGGACTCGCACAGGCCATCGTCAACGGCGATGTTCCCGAGATCCTCGCCGACAAACAGCTCTACACCCTCGACCTCGGTTCGCTGGTCGCCGGTTCCCGCTACCGCGGTGACTTCGAAGAGCGTTTGAAGAAGGTGCTCAAGGAGATTCGCACCCGCGGCGACATCATCCTCTTCATCGACGAGATCCATACCCTCGTCGGTGCCGGAGCCGCCGAAGGTGCCATCGACGCTGCGTCGATCCTCAAGCCCATGCTGGCTCGGGGAGAGCTGCAGACCATCGGTGCGACCACTCTGGACGAGTACCGCAAGCACATCGAGAAGGATGCCGCCCTCGAGCGTCGGTTCCAGCCGATCCAGGTTCCCGAACCGTCGCTGGCGCATTCGATCGAGATCCTCAAGGGTCTGCGGGACAAGTACGAAGCACACCACAAGGTCACCGTCACCGACGGGGCCCTGGCAGCCGCGGTGAACATGTCCGATCGCTACCTCAACGACCGGTACCTGCCGGACAAGGCGATCGACCTCATCGACGAAGCCGGTGCCAAGCTGCGCATCTCGCGTCTGTCGGTTCCCCAGGAGGTCCGTGACCTGGAGGAGAAGATCCTCGAGGCCCGCCACCGCAAGGAAGCCGCCATCGATGCTCAGGACTTCGAACTGGCAGCCTCGGAGCGTGACTCCGAGATGAAGCTGCAGAAGGAGAAGGAAGAGCAGACCGAGGCGTGGCGCAAGTCCGGCACCGACACCTCGAAGGTCGTCGATTCCGATCTCATCGCCGAAGTGCTCGCCTCTGCCACGGGCATCCCGATCTTCAAGCTCACCGAGGAGGAATCCTCGCGTCTGCTCCGGATGGAAGACGAGCTGCACAAGCGCGTCATCGGTCAGGACGACGCGGTCAAGGCGATCTCGCGGGCGATCCGTCGTACCCGTGCCGGACTGAAGGATCCGAAGCGTCCCTCCGGTTCGTTCATCTTCGCCGGCCCCACCGGCGTCGGCAAGACCGAGCTGGCCAAAGCGCTGTCCGAGTTCCTCTTCGGCGATGAGGACTCGCTCATCAGCCTCGACATGTCCGAGTACTCGGAGAAGCACACGGTCTCGCGACTGTTCGGTTCGCCTCCGGGCTACGTCGGCTACGAAGAGGGCGGTCAGCTCACGGAGAAGGTTCGCCGCAAGCCGTTCTCGGTCGTCCTCTTCGATGAGGTGGAGAAGGCCCACTCGGACATCTTCAACTCGCTGCTGCAGATCCTCGAGGACGGTCGCCTGACCGACTCGCAGGGCCGTGAGGTGGACTTCAAGAACACCATCATCATCATGACGACCAACCTCGGTACGCGTGATATCTCGAGTGGACTCCAGCTCGGATTCCAGGTCGAGGGTGACACGAAGACCAACTACGATCGGATGAAGCAGCGGGTCAACGAAGAGCTCAAGCAGCACTTCCGTCCCGAGTTCCTCAACCGTGTCGATGACACGATCGTGTTCCCGCAGCTGAGCATGGACGAGATCATCAAGATCGTCGATCTCTTCCTCGAGCGTCTCGACGTCCGCCTGGCCGATCAGGGCATGAAGGTCGAAGTCACCGCCAAGGCGAAGGATCTGCTCGCCGAACGCGGGTACGATCCCGTCCTAGGTGCCCGACCGCTGCGTCGGACCATCCAGCTCGAGATCGAGGACACCCTGTCGGAGAAGATCCTGTTCAAGGAGCTCGGACGCGGTCAGACCGTGAAGGTCGACGTCAAGGGTGAAGGAAAGGACGCTGAGTTCACCTTCGAAGGCATCGAGACCGAAAGCCTGAAGCCCGCTGAGGATGTCGACAGCGAACTTGCAGAATTGAGTTCGTCCGGTTCGAGCGGATCCTCGGAGACCTCGGCCTGATCGTTCATCACCTTCTCGGATAACGCGTAAGAGTCCGGGGAGTCGGCAGCCAGTCGGCTCCCCGGGCTCTTTCGTATCTGGGCCCGGAGATGGTGTTGAATGTGGGTATGAGCTCACATGCAGGCGACTTCGATCACGGGCGGATCTCCGAGGACCACCATTCCAAGCACGAACTGCCCGGAGGCCTGTATCTGCGACGGGCGAGGACCGGCGACGTCAAAGGGATCGAGGCACTGGTCGCTCCGCTGGCCGGGGAGCGGATTCTGCTCGCCAAGGACACGGTGACGTACTTCGAGTCGCTGCAGGAGTTCTGGTTGGTCGTCGACCCGCAGCCCGACGGGTCGGAGATCCTCGCCGGTTGCGGTGCCCTGCACATCATCTGGGCTGACCTCGCCGAGGCCCGCACGGTCGCCACGTCCCCGGACTATCGGGGCAGGGGGGTGGGCAAGGCGATCATCAGACAGCTGCTCACCGATGCCCGTGAGATCGGTGTCGACCGGGTGTTCTGCCTGACCTTCGAGACCGGGTTCTTCGGATCGCTCGGCTTCGAGCCGATCAAAGGCATCCCTGTCTCACCCGAGGTCTACGTCGAGCTGCTTCACTCGACCGATGAGGGTGTGGCAGAGTTCCTCGATCTGGCACGGGTGAAACCGAACACCCTGGGCAACTCACGGATGATCAAATACCTCTGAGACGGACTCAGATCACACCTCTCACCGGCCGGGTTGGGGGCGATGGCGGCCGCCCCCACCTCTGCTGTTCCTATTGCCGCGCGCCGGCTCGGGCTTCAGCGGTTCGGCAGTGCCAATCGGCCGTCGATCTGCTGTGCCAGTCCGTCGGTGACGAGATCAGAGATGAGTCGAGAGAGCCTGTCCCGGTCGGCGCTGAGTTCGCGCACTCGGGCCACTGTTGCGGCCGTGGACTCGGCCAATGAGTCGAGAAGCGCTGGATCGAAGTCAGTCATCGGAGTTGTGAAGACGTCGAGGCTGACGCCGTCCCGGTCGTCCCGGTCAGCATGGGCGGTTTTGAGGACGTCCATGATCGCTCCGCGCAGCTGTCGATCCGTGCCCGCCCACTTCTGTGTCTTCGGCTTCGTCGCCGAGGCGGGTCGGCCCAACTGGTTCCATGTGCAGATGTCCTGGAGTGGGCAGGCGGGGCAGTCGGGATTGCGAGCCGTACAGACGAGGGCCCCGAACTCCATGACACCGGCGTTCCACTCAACATGCTCATCCTCGGGCACGAGGCCGGCCGCCCACGCAGTCTCCTTCCGGGTGGGGGAACTGGTGGGACGTTCTCTTCCTGCGAAGAGACGGATGAGAACCCGACGGACATTCGTGTCCAGCACGGTTGTCTTTCGGCCGAAGGCGAAGGACGAGACCGCAGCGGCGGTATAGGAACCGATGCCCGGCAATCGTTCGAGTTCTTCGGTCGTTTCGGGAACCCGGTTGTTCAGGTTCGCAGCGATGACTCCGGCGGCTTCCTGCAGCCGCAGGGCCCTGCGCGGATAACCCAAACGATCCCAGGCGTGGAGGACCTCGGAGGTCGGCGCGGCAGCGAGATCGGCCGGGGTCGGCCACATCTCCATCCAGGCACGCCACCGTGGTTCCACCCGGGCGACAGGCGTCTGCTGAGACATGATCTCGCTGACGAGGATCGCCCAGGCGCTCGTCTTCGGAGCCCTCCACGGCAGGTCGCGGGCGGCTTCTTCGAACCAGGCGATGATCGTGTCCTGGACACGTCTGAGCACAGGCTCTGTCACCTCGGGAAAGGCGGCAGAAGGCCCGGAGGAGTCGGATTCGGAACCGGCTCGGTGTGTCATTTGGATGCTCATTCGCAATTGCCTAGGCTCAAACCGATGACTCCTTCCAACCGTGGTTCGCAGCCGAGCAGAGCTGCCGGGCAGCCCCGCCAGTCTAGCGGGAAGCTGCCTGCTCACGTGTACCGCAGACGCCGCATCACGCTCGCTGTGGCCAGCCTCCTCGTCCTGGGTCTCCTGGTGCTCGGAATCGTCGGCATCGTCACGGCCATCGGCGGCCGCAGTGATGGCTCGGATAAGGTGGCTGCCGAGGAGACGACTCCGGCCGAATCGACGACAGCGGCCCCGGTGCCTGATAAGAAAGCGGCGAGCGGAAAGTGCCCGGAGGACGAGGTCTCGCTGAAGGCGAAGGTGGATCCGAATTCCGTGAAGGACGGAAAAGAACCCGAATTCGGCATGGTCATCGAGAACGGACACTCGGCCACCTGCCTCATCGAGGTCGGCACCGACAAACAGGAGTTCATCGTCGAAAAAGACGGTGACGTCGTGTGGTCGTCGACGTACTGCGCGGCCGCGAAAGACGAGAATGCAGAGGCGTCCACTGAGTTCGCACCGCAGTCGGAGAAGACCGCAAAGCTCAAGTGGAACCGGATCAAGGTCGACAAGAACTGCAACCGCGAAGACGATGACTTCGCACCCGGTGACTATGAGCTCATCGTGAAACTCGATGACAAGAAGAGCGAACCGACTGAGTTCACGCTCGAGAAGAGCGCCGCCGAAAAGGCGAAGGAGAAGAAGGCCGCGGAGGAGAAGAGGGCCGCGGAGGAGAAGAAGAAAGCCGACGAAGAGAAGAAGTCGGAGCAGGACTCCGGCGAGAGGCAGTCAGAGGAACCGCAGGACTGAGCCCTCAGGCACCGCGGTAGGAGCCGACTCCCCACGAGTTGCCATCGTGGTCGCGGAAGTCGAACTCGCGGCCGCCATGGTCTTGAGTCGCCACCGGTCGCACGATCGCGTGCCCCAGGTCGACGATCTCCTGATAGAGCCGGTCGACTTCGCGTTCGGTGTCGACGACGACGTAGATCGAGCTGCCGCCCACCGCGTCGAGCGCCGATCCGTCGTGGCGGACCGAGCCGAACATGATCCCGCCAGTGTCGCCGAGTGCGAATTCGGCATGATCGACGAGCGCCGGGTCCTGCTCATTGCGTACGAGCAGTCTTTCGGTGAATCCGAGCGTGACCAGCAGCTCGATCGTCGCTGCAGCATCGGTGGTGCGGAATGCTGGAAATACTGTCGCGGTCATGACACCAGGATGCGCCAAAACCGTGCGAAAGTCCCGAACTTTCTCACTTCTGCTCCCGCAGGGCGCCATTCGTCAGCATGAGTTCGACCGCCCCGGCGATGTGTTCGCACTCCTCGACTTTCATCTTCTCCGGCGTCGCCACATTGGTCATCGCGCCCTTGGCCACGACGGCATGGGTGATGCCCAGACGTTTGGCTTCGTTGAGGCGTTGTCCGAGATTGGGGACGTTGCGGATCTCGCCGGACAGACTGACCTCGCCGATCGCGACGAGGTGGCGAGCCAGCGGCTTGCCGAGCAGCGCCGAGGCCAGGGACATGCAGATCGCCAGATCGCTGGCCGGTTCCGACAGCTTCGCTCCGCCGACCGTAGCAGTGAAGACATCGCTCTTGGCGAGGTTCGCCTGTGAGACGTTCTGGCTGAGCACGGCCAGCATCATCGCCACCCGGGAGGAGTCGACTCCGGAGACGGACCGTCGGGACTGGCCGCCGGCGGATTCGGTGATGAGCGATTGGACTTCGACGAGGAGCGGACGCTTGCCCTCCTGCGTCACGGTCAGGCAGGTGCCGGGCGGGTTCGCCCCGCTGCGCGAGAGGAACAGGCCCGAGGGGTCCTCGAGGCTCTTGATCCCGTTCTCCTCCATATCGAAGCAGCCCACATCGTCAGTGGGGCCGAAGCGATTCTTCACCGCTCGCAGCATGCGCAGTCGCGAATGCCTCTCACCTTCGAAGGTGCACACGACATCGACGAGGTGCTCGAGAAGACGTGGACCGGCGATCGTGCCGTCCTTCGTGATGTGGCCGACGAGCACAGTCGGCAGAGACCGGGCCTTGGCTTCTCGGATGAGGGCGGAGGCGACTTCGCGGACCTGGGTGACTCCGCCGGGGATGCCTTCGACCTCGGAAGAGGCCAAAGTTTGGATCGAGTCGACGACGAGCAGCTCCGGTTGTTCGGCCTCGATCATTCCCAGCACCGAACCCAGATCGGTCTCGGCGGCGAGGAGCAGCGAATCGGCCAGGGCGTTGATCCGTTCGGCGCGCAGCCGCACCTGACCGGCGGATTCCTCACCGGTGACGTAGAGGACCTTGACCCCGAACATCGCGATCTTCGCAGCGACGTCGAGCAGCAGCGTGGACTTGCCGACACCGGGTTCTCCGGAGAGCAGGACGACCGCGCCGGGGACGATGCCCCCGCCGAGCACCCGATCGAACTCCGGGACGAATGTCGACCGTGCCTGCGCGAGCGTCGAGTCGATCTCGCTGATGGGCTTCGCCGCGCTGGATTTCTTGACCTTCGTCTTCACCTTCGACGAGTTCGCACTCTTCTCTTCAAGAGTGCCCCAGGCCTGGCATTCGGGACAGCGTCCCAACCACTTGACCGTCGAATAGCCGCATTCCGAGCACGTGAAAGACATATCGCAATTCTGGCACGGACCGCTGACATGGCAGTTCTGAGGAGCGGCGAGACATGCGAAAGGGCGTCCGACGATGAGTTCGTCGGACGCCCCTGCCGGCAGAGTGCGGCAGCTCGGTCAGTCGAGCGTGGTGAGGACTCGGGGACCATCCTCGGTGATGGCGATCGTGTTCTCCGAATGGGCACCATTCGAACCGTCGGCCAGACGCAGGGTCCAGCCGTCCTTGTCGACGGACAGCTTCTTCGACGTGAACGACCACCACGGTTCGATGGCCAGGGTCAGTCCTGGTTTGAGGACCAGCCCGCGACCGCCTTTGCCGCGGTTGGGCACATGCGGATCTTCATGCATCGTGTGGCCGAGGCCGTGCCCGCCGAAGTCGAGGTTGACGGGGATGCGGTGGGCATCGGCGACGTCACCGATGGCCTTAGAGATATCGCCGAGGCGGTTGCCGGCTTGGGCGGCGCCGATGCCGGCTTCGAGGCCGGCCCAGGTGGTGTCGATGAGGCGCTGGTCCTCATCGCTGCCGTCGCCGACGACGACGGAACGGGCGGCGTCGGCGACCCAGCCGTCGATGGACACGGCGAAGTCGAGGGTGAGCAGATCGCCGTCCTTCATCACGTAGTTGTGCGGTTTGCCGTGGAGGACGCCGTCATTGACGGACAGGCAGATGACATTGCGGAAGGGGCCTGAGCCGAAGGACGGGGCGTAGTCCCAGTAGCAGGACTTCGCTCCGGCGTCCTCAATGAGCTTCCGCGCGGTCTTCTCCAGGTGCATGATGTCCATGCCCGGTTCTGCGATCGAGGTCAGCTCGTCCAAGGTCTTCGCGACGAAACGGCCGGTCACCGCCATTTTGTCGATCTCGGCGGGCGTCTTCAGCTCAATCACAGGGGTCTCCTTCAATGGGGTGCGGGGTTTCAACGGCGTTCACCGGTCCAGACTCGATTTTAGTCCCCGGCGATGCCGAAGACGCGGCCGCACCCGGATCTGTGGGCAAGCAGACAGCTCAGTGATTGGCAGAGAGCCCTCGCAGTTGCTCGAATTTCCCTCAAGAAATCTTGTGCTGTTGTTCGCCGGTGCGTAGGGTGCGGAGCATGAGGAACATCATCACAGCGTTCGGCATAGGCATGGGGCTTGCCGTCTCGGCGCTGGCGGGTGAAGAGGACCTCCGCTCGGGTGGCCCCTGGATTCTCACGCTCGTCGTCTTTCCCGCCTGCGCGCTGCTCAGTCTCGTTTTCATTCTTCGGGACTACCGGCGACGGACTTCAGCGGAGGAGCGGCGTTCGGACTTTGCGGGAAACGAGAGTTCGGACTCCACAGCTCGTGCAACTGAGCACGATTCTGCCTCCTCGACTGCTGAGACAGGCGAGAGGGTGAGCAACTGGAGTCCTGCACGAGAGTAGTTCGGTGCCCGCTCGTCAGAGGAACTCCACCCCCTGTGCCAGCGGAAGCTCGCCGGAGTAGTTGATCGTGTTCGTGGCCGGACGCATATAGGCTTTCCACGAATCCGAACCCGATTCGCGGCCGCCGCCGGTCTCCTTCTCACCGCCGAAGGCACCGCCGATCTCCGCACCGGAGGTGCCGATGTTGACGTTGGCGATTCCGCAGTCGGAGCGGGACAGGAACTTCTCGGACTCGGCGAGTTCGGCAGTGAAGATCGCCGAGGACAGACCCTGCGGCACCCCGTTGTGGATCTCGAGCGCTTCATCGAGATCCGAATACGTGACGACGTAGAGGATCGGGGCGAAGGTCTCCTCCTTGACCACGGCGGTCTGACTGGGCATCCGCACCACTGCCGGTTCGACGTAGTGAGCATCCGGGTGTTCATCGGCGAGCACCCGGCCGCCTCCGCACAGGATCTCGCCGCCCTCTGCCTCTGCCTGCTTGAGGGCCGCCTGCATCGCCTCGTACGAACCCGAATTGATGAGCGGTCCCACGAGCACTCCGTCATCGGTCGGCGATCCGATGCTCAGCGTCTTGTATGCGGCGACGACCTTGTCGACGAACTCGTCGGCGATGGATTCGTGCACGATGAGCCGCCGCAGCGTCGTGCACCTCTGACCGGCCGTTCCGGCGGCAGCGAAGACCACTCCGCGCAGCGCCAGGTCGACATCGGCGCTCGGGGCGACGATGGCGGCGTTGTTGCCGCCGAGCTCGAGCAGGATCTTGCCGAAGCGCTCGGCCACGACGGGGCCGACCTCGCGACCCATCCGCACCGATCCCGTCGCCGAGACCAGGGCCACGCGTTCATCCCGGACCATGACATCACCGATGTCCCGGCCGCCGATGAGGACGGGCGCGAGGTTCTCCGGTGCCCCCACCTCGGCGGCGGCCCTGACCAGCAGGGACTGTGCCCCCAGCGCTGCGAGCACGGCGTTCTCCGAGGGCTTCCACACAACCGCGTCACCGGCCACCAAGGCCAGAGCGGTGTTCCACGAATACACGGCCACGGGGAAGTTGAATGCGGAGATGACACCGACGACGCCGAGGGGATGCCAGGTCTCCATGAGCCGGTGACCCGGCCGTTCGCTGGGCATGGTCTTGCCCCACAGTTGCCGGGACTGACCGAGCGCGAATTCGCAGATGTCGATCATCTCCTGCACCTCACCGGCCGCCTCGGAGGGGGTCTTGCCGGCTTCGACGGTGATGATCTTCGACAGATCCTCCTTGTGCTCGCCGAGCAGCTGTCCCCACCGCTGCACCAGCTGACCGCGGACGGGGGCGGGCACGTCCCGCCAGGTCTCGAACGCGGTCTGGGCTGCGGCGATCTTCTCCGCCGCTGTCTGCGCGGTGTCCGCGGCGATCGTGCCGAGGCCCTGTCCCGTGATGGGGGAGCGGGCCGGAAGGTTCGCCGAGGCGGCCGATCCCTCAAGCACGGATCCATCGACTCCGCAGGCGCTCAGTCCTGAGGTGAGGAGGTCGGTGATGGTCTGATCGGTGGGCAGTGCAGTCATTGCTGTCCTTTCGTCATCTGCTGTGTCGATCGGCGGCTTGGCCGGTCGGCAGTGTTCCGTCGTTATGGGCAGGTCGGGTGTGAGGGGCGGGTGTGCGAGGACTCAGATCACGTTGAGCTCCTTACGCAGTCCGGTGGTGGTGAAGCGTCGTTTGTCCATGGGAGCCACGTCGACGAAGAGGGTGCGGCCGGTCATGAGGTCGGCGACGACCTCTCCGACGGCCGGGCCCATGAGGAAGCCGTGGCCGGAGAACCCGCAGGCGTAGAAGAATCCCGGCCTCTCCTCGGCCTCGCCGATGAGGGCATTGTGGTCGGGCGTCATCTCATACAGTCCCGCCCACCCGTGTTTGGCCTCGACATCGCCGAGTTCCGGGGTGCGGGCTTCGATGTGCTCGGCCAGGGTGGCCAGCCAGTTCGGGTCGCGTTTGTCGTTGAAGGACCAGTCATCGACCTCATCGGGGCAGCCGAACAGCAGCCCGGACCCTTCCGGGTGGACGTAGTAACTGGTGGAGAAGTCGATCGTGAAGGGCATCCGCGAGGTGTCGAAATCGACGGGTTCGGAGACCATGATCTCCCGCCGCAGCGGCTTCACGGGCAGGTCGACCCCGGCCATGTCGCCGATGGGGCCGGACCAGGCTCCCGCCGCGACGACGACCTGTTCGCAGCTGATCGCGCCCTGATTCGTGATCACCGAGGTGGCTCTGCGATCCGTCCCGCCGTCGGTGTCGAATCCGGTGACCTCGCAGTTCTTGACCACCGTGACCCCGCGCTCGCGGGCGGCGGTGACGAAGCCTGCGACGACGGCCTCGGGGGTGCAGTGGCCGTCGCCGGGGTTGAACGCCCCGGCGATCAGCCCGTCGGTGTTGACGAATGGGGCCAGTTCGGCCACCTCGGCGACGGTGAGCATCCGCGAATCCAGGCCCATCCGCTGCTGCAGGGCCACATTGTCGGTGAACGCGCGCACGTCGTCATCGTTGTCGAGGAGGAACAGATAGCCGTTGCTGACCAGATCGATGTCGACGCCGAAATCGGTCTCGAAGTTCCGCAGCACGTCGAGCCCGCGGGCGGCCAAGGCGATGTTGACCTCGTCGGAGAATTGGCAGCGCACACCTCCGGCGGCCTTCGACGTCGATCCGGCTCCGGGGGTGTCGCGCTCGACGATGACGATGTCGCGGACTCCGCGTTCGGCCAGGTGGTAGGCGATGGCCGCTCCCATGACGCCGGCGCCGATGATGACGACGGAGGCTTCGGTGGGCAGGGCTCTGGACGTGTCGGGGACCCCGTCGGTGTCAGGGGTGGTGGTTGATGCGGTGGGGGATTCCACGGTTCACCTCGCTGTCGGCTGCCGGGGCGACCGTCGTTGGTCGCCCCGGAAACGGAGAGTGCCGACGGCGATGTCGGCGTTTGCGTCTTGACTTCATTGTGGTTGCCATCACACTTAAGGACAAGAGAGAGTTTGTGAACATAGTGTTCAAGAAACCTAAAGACAGGGGAGTGCCGCCATGACCTGGACGCTCGGACAGCTGCGGACGTTCGTCGCAGTGGCCGAACTCGGGTCGATGACGCGGGCGGCCGACCACCTCGGCTACAGCGTCGGGGCCGTGTCCCAGCACATCTCAGCGCTGCGCCGGGCCGTCGATTCCGACCTGTTCCGACGTCGCGGCCGCGGGCTCGTCCTCGCCGAAGCCGGGCGCACCCTGCTGCCCAGGGCACGGAACATCCTCGCCGCTCAGCAGCAGGCGGAGATGGCGATGCTCGGCCGGGACTTCCGCAGCGAGGCCATCGTCACCCTCGGCGTCTTCGGATCGGCATCGACGACGGCGCTGCCGAAGGTGGTGCGGGCGCTGGCCGAGCGCCATCCGCATATCGAAGTCCGGGCGCGGGAGATCAATGTCGAGACCATGTCGGCCGCCGTCATCGACGGGGTCATCGACCTGGGCATCGGGATCAACTACCCAGCTGCGCCGCTGCCGCCGATGCGCGGGCTGCGCTGGGACGCCGTGGCCGAGGAGGACTTCGGCATCGTCGTCCCCGCGGGGACGTCCCGGCCGAGCGACGACGATCTGGCCGAGGCCGACTGGATCCTCCCACCGGCCGAGGAGCTCTTCGGCCGCGCGATGCGGTTGGCCACCTCGGCGCTGGGAATCAATGCGAAGGAGACCCACATCGTCACGGACACCGCGGTCGCGTTGGCGCTCGCCGGGACCGGGCTCGGCCTGACCTTGGCAACGCCGATCATGATGTCGTTGGGCGGGCCCGACGTCGACCTCCACCCCGTCGCGGGGGCGGGCGGACGCGAGATCATCGTGCTGACCTCCCCGGGCCCCAGCGATCCCGTCCGGGCGGTCGCCGAGGTGGTCACCGAAGTCTTCGCCTGAGGTTACGGCCTAGGATGAGGGCATGAGCTTCGACCATCAGTGGAACAAGGTACGCAGGGCCAACCCCGATCATTCGGCGAATTACGCGCAGCGGTGGCGTGATCTCGCGGCCGCCGGGCACGACATCGGCGGTGAGGCTAGGTTCGTCAACGCCATGGCTCCGCGGGGATCGCGCATCCTCGACGCCGGCTGCGGAACCGGACGGGCCGGGGGACAGCTCATCGACGAAGGGCACACCGTCTTCGGCGTCGACCTCGACGAATTCCTCATCTCCGTCGCCGAGGAGGACTTCCCCAGCGGGGAATGGCACACCGGCGACCTCGCCGACTTCGATTTCGCCGGTGCCGGAATCACCGAGATCGACGTGGCATTCTGCGCCGGAAACGTCCTGTCCTTCCTCGATCCCGCCTCGCGTCGGCAGACCCTCGGCAACATCAAGTCGACCCTCAAACACGGCGGTCGATTCGTGTCCGGCTTCGGTGCCGGACGCGGGTACGATTTCGACGACTTCATCGAAGACGTCAAAGCCACGGGGATGTTCGTCGACCAGAAGTTCTCCACTTGGGAGCTGCGTCCCTTCGAAGCTGACAGCGACTTCCTCGTCCTCATCGCCGAAAGGCTGTGAGCCGGTCGATTCGCAATTGCGGCCGAACTAAGCTGGGATCGACCCGTACTGCTGATCAGCTGAAGGAGAATGATCATGATCTTCATCGTCGTGAAGTATGACGTGAAACCCGAAAGTGTCGAGAAGTTCCCCGAAGCCGTTCGGACCTTCACTGAGGCGACCCGCGCCGAACCCGGCAACCTCTTCTTCGAATGGTCGAAGAGCCTGGAGAACCCGAACGAGTTCGTCCTCGTCGAGGCTTTCACCGACGAAGGCGCAGAACCGCACGTCACCAGCGATCACTTCGCTGCCGGCCTCGAAGCCATGCGCCCGCATCTGGTCTCGACCCCGAAGATCATCTCCCGCAAGATCGACGGCGAAGGCTGGGACGAGATGGGCGAACTCAAGATCGACTGATCGCCTTCCGGGCCTTCAAACGGGGCCGATTGGGCGAATAGACTTCTGCCATGGCGACCAAAGCGCAGAACATCGCATCGATCGAAAAGGCCCTCGACGAATCATGGGCCGACACCCGTGCTCGCCTCGAAGCGGCCGGGGGAGCGTCGGCGAGTCACAAAGAACTCGCCGACGCTCTCTATCCCCAGTTCGACGGCAAGGTCGACAACCACGGCTGGTGGGTCCAAGGCGCCGTCGTCGCCTATGAGCAGGAGATCGGCCGTCGCGTCCCCGGCCAGCGTGCCGACGGCACCTTCGACGTCGCCGTGTCCCGCACGATCCCCGGCGACCGTTCCGAACTCATCGCAAAGTTCGGCTCTCTGGTCGGCAATACCCTCAACGAGGTGGCCCTCGACGGCGATCCCCGCACCTCGGAGACGGCGAAGCGCTCCTTCTGGCGAGCCAACCTCGACGGCGGCATCAAGGTCGAAGCCGCAGCCGAGACGAAGAGCGACGACAAGACCCTCTTCGTCCTCACCACCTCCAAACTGCCCAGCCCCGAAGCCCTCGAGGAATGGCGGGCCTTCGGCAAGGACATCCTCAATCAGCTCTGAGTTGTGCCATATCCGCGTCGCCTCACCCGATGATCGGGTTCCAGACTCCGAGCACGTGAGCCGCACCGATCGCGATCCCGCCGACAGCCAGACTGAGAAGCACCGCCACGACATCTCGGGTTGCGAAACTCGACCGCCTGCGCCACGTGCGGCCCGGACGACCGAATGCCCGGCCCTCCATCGCCATCGCCAGGGTCGTTGCCCGGCGAATCGAGACCACGAGCAGAACGAACACCCCGCTGAAGAGGCTGCCCGTGCGCCGCAGAAGCGTACCGCCGGCGACGCCTCTGGCCCGCCTGGCCATCGCCAGCACCTGCCACTCACTGACCAACAATCCAAGCAGACGCGACGCCGCCAGAACAGAGACCACGACGACCTCGGGCAGCCGCAGATGCTGGATGAGCGAATCGGCGAGGTCCCGCGGATCGATCGTCGAGGCGAGCACGATGAGCGGGATCGCCAGGGCCAGGGCGCGCACGAAGATCGCTGCGGCAGCGGCCAACGAACCCGTGGTGAATAGGACGGGTCCGACATCGACGACCACATCCCCGGTCTTCTCCGCCAGCAGAGCCGTGCCCCAAGCGGCGAGCAGAGCACCGGCGGGCAGGAACCACAGCCGCTTGGCTGCGGCCACGAGATCGAGCCCCGTCGCCGGCAGAGCCAGCAATGCCGCCAGCAGCACCACCCCGGCAGAGACCAGATCGATGCTCAGCAGCGCCCCGACCATGAGGATGAGGGCGACTGCGATCTTCGTCAGCGGATTGCACCGCCCCAAAGCGGTCGAACGCACCACGGGGATGAGCTGCCCCGGATCCTGTACCGCGACCTCGGGGGAGTGGCGAGAATACACATCGAGGCCCTTACTCACCGCGCTCACCCGCCCTGACATGCGAATCCGACTGATTGTCGTCGGCTCGCTCTTCGTGGCTGCGGTCGCCGAGTTCGAGGAGATCGGCCCCGATGGCCTCGAGGAATGCGTGATCATGGCTGACCGCGACCACCGCGGAACCGTGTTCCAAGGCATCGAGGAACATCTCCACCAACCCCGCCCACGTCAGCGCATCCTGACCGAAGGTCGGCTCATCGACGATGAGCACCCGGGGCCGGGGAGCCAGCATCGCCGCCACCGACAGGCGACGCTTCTCCCCACCTGAGAGACTCTGCGGATGAGCCTGCGCCAAACCGGTGAGACCGAGTCCCGCAAGAAGTTCATCCACCCGAGACTGCGACTCGGCGGCAGACCACCCGGCCAGCCGGGGACCCAGCTCGAGTTCGGCCGCCACGCTCGAGGTGAGGAACTGGTGTGCCGGTTCCTGGAAGACCATGCCGATGCGCGCCGCCAACTGCTTCGACGGCCAGGCGAAAGGCTGGGGCCGTTTGGCTCCTTCCCGCAGGGCCGCCTCTGCGAGGACCTGCCCGGAGAATTCGGGCAGCAGGCCCGCCAAGGTCAGAGCCGTGGTCGATTTGCCTGCCCCGTTCGCACCGACGATTCCGAGAGCCTGACCGGCGCTCAGGCTCAGGTCCAGGCCGGTCGCGGCGGGGGTGGCCATGCGCGGTCGAGCAACGCTGAGCCGATCAGTGCGCAGCAGTACCTCGCCGAGGCGGCCCGACGTCCCACCGATTCCTGCGGCCCCGCCTCGGCACGGGGTGGGGGAGTCCTGCGGCATCCAGATGCCGCAGCCGATGAGCATTTCGGTCAGGTCCGAATCGGTGAAGATCCGCTCGGGCGGACCTTGGGCAGCGATGCCTTTGCGGCCGAGCACGATGACCCGGTCGACGTGATCGATCCACAGCTCCACCCGGTGTTCGACGACGAGCATGGTCGCCTGTGTCTCGGCCTGCACGGTGAGCACGGCATCGCGGACCTCGGTCGCCGAGGCGGGATCGATATTGGCCGTCGGCTCGTCGAGGACGATGACCTCCGGGGCCATCGCATGGATCCCGGCCAGAGCCAGCCGCTGCTTCTGCCCACCGGACAGGGCAGCACTCGGATGCTCCGGGGCCAGATCGAGTCCCATCGCATGCAGGGACTCGGGGACCTGAGCCTCGATGGCCTCGGCCGGAAGTCCGAGGTTCTCCATCCCGAACGCCACATCATCACCGATGCGGGAGAAGATCACCTGCGAATCGGGATCTTGGAGGACCAGCCCGGTGCAGCCTCGGCGAGGATCCGGTTTCTCACCGCCGACGAGGAGTTCACCGGTGGCTTCACCCGATTCCTCGGGCAGGACACCGGCAACGGCGTGGAGGAACGTCGATTTGCCGGCCCCGGAGGCGCCGAGCAGCAGCACCTTCTCTCCGGCCGCGATCTGCAGGTCGAGCGGACCGACTGCCGGCCCCTCACGGTCTGTATGCGTCCATGAGAAGTCGGAGGCCGTGATCGGCAGGGCCATCAGCGACGGCCGGAGGCGAAGGAGCTCAGAGCCCCGGTGGCCGCGATCGCCCGGTAGGCATACCACGCGCCGATGCCGGAGATGACGAGGCCGGAGATGATCGCGCAGACCGCGTAGATCGCCTGGAAGCCGAACTGCCATTCGGCGTTGTACATGATGTTCTCGCTCACGGCCATGAACGCCGCGGCCAGCACTCCCGAAGCGGCGGTGACCCACAGGGTGAAGCGTTTGTAGCCGAAGGCGGCGAAGACGAGTTCGGCACCGAGGCCCTGCAGCAGACCCGAGAGCAGAACGGTCGCCCCGAAGTGGGAGCCGAGCACGGCTTCGACGGTCGCGGCGATGAGTTCGCACAGGAGTGCGGCACCGGGTTTGCGGATGATGGCACCGGCCAGCGGACCGGCCAGCACCCAGAGTCCGGCGATGAGGCCGATCGACGGCGGGAATGCCTGGAAGGCGAGTTCGAGAACCTTCCAGCTCAGCGCGAGCACCCAGAAGACGAGTCCCACGGCGATGCCGAGCACGGCGGTGGTGACATAGTCGACGACCCGCCACTGCTTGGATTTCGGTGCCGCGGTGAAGGCTTGCGCACGGGTGGGGGTGGTGGTCGGCGTAGTGGTGTTCGGCATTGTGCCTCCTCATATCAAGGAGGGGTGAAGAGTCTCGACTTCCTTCGGCGGTACTGACCGCATCAGGTTCGAGGGTCTGCAGCTTCTTCTGCACTCTCAGCGCCCCTGACGGCGCTCCCCTGTCGTAGCCACCACTGTACAACAGGTGAGAGAAGCAGCAACCGGGAGCGGAGGCGACGCGGGGGCCGGGAGTCGTCATCGGCGATTCACCTCCCGTTCCCGGTCTCGTCGACGAGCCTTAGAACGACCAGACACTGCTGATCGGTAGGACTGGGCGGGTGAATACGCATCGGCTCAAGCGACCACTCAGTGCCCTGTCCGCCGCCACCCTGCTCGCCGCACTCGTGGCGGCCCCGGTGCCCGTGCGCGCCGAACCGTCTCTCGGCTCGGGCGGCCCGAGCTCGACCGCGAGCCAGGACCCGCCGGACCCGCCCGCCGAGGGGGATGCGGGGAGCGAATCGATCACCGATCCCGTATTGCAGATCGGAGCCGACCCGACGACGCGCGACCTCTCTTGGATGAGTGAGAACTCCGGCGGGGGAGAGGTCCGGTGGGCGCCGGTCAGTGAACTCGAGGGACGCGAACTTCCCGCCGACGCGGCAGCGGCTGAGACCACAGACTCCGGCCTTGCCACCGACCTCAAACGTCACTACAACCATGCGAGCATGACCGGCCTGGAACCCGGCACCGACTACGCCTACCAGGTCGGCAGCGACGAGGACGGGTTCACCGAGGTGCAGCAGTTCACCATGGCATCTGCCGGAGGAGGTGACGAATTCCTCGTCTTCGGCGACCCCCAGGTCGGCGCCGGAGGCGGAGATCCCGACGATGCCACCGGTTGGGACCGGACCCTGTCGTCGGCCGTGGCCACTGCCGACGACCCGAGCTTCTTCTACTCGCTGGGAGACCAGGTCAACTCCGCCGGCAACCAAGAGCAGTATGCGCAGTACTTGGCCCCGGAAGCGACCCGGACGATCCCGCAGGCGACGACGATCGGCAACCACGACGTGTCGTCGAAAGCCTACGAACAGCACTTCAACCGACCCAATGTCAGCCACGACCACGGCGGCGGCGGAATCATCACCTCCGGCGGTGACTACTGGTTCATCGAAGACGGAGTCCTGTTTCTCAACATCAACTCGAACAGTTCGGACATGGACGCCCACGCCGAATTCATCGACGAGGTCGTCGCCGAACACGGTGGCCAGGTGCGGTGGACTGTGCTCGGGTTTCACCATTCGATCTATTCGACGGCAACACATTGGAACGATCTCGATGTGAAGCGGCTGCGGAAGGCGATCCCACCGGTCGCGGCCCGCAATGACATCGACCTCGTCGTCTCCGGCCACGACCACATCTTTAACCGCACCTTCCTCATGGACGGGGAGCGCAAGCCCGTCGAGGGCTCCGAAGCGGGAGCCGATGAGGAGAAGGAAGACGGGCAGACGCTCTACCTCACGCTGACCTCGTCATCGGGGTCGAAGTTCTACGACTACGTTCCCGGCCTCGACTGGGAAGGCAAGAGCGTCCACAACGACATGCCCGCCTTCACCCGGGTCCGCGTCAGCGACGAAGCGCTGCGGGCGACGACCTATGAGGTGCCCACTGGGGGAGCGTCGGCCGATGGCGAACGGGCGGAAGCGCAGGCCGCAGCCGAGCAGATCGACGATGTCGAACTCAGGCGCGCCGAGGCGGAAGAACCCGCCCCGGATGACGATGCCGAAGCGGCCGAGGCGAACGCCGTAGGAACGGGCGATGATTCGGATTCATCCGGGACCGCCTCGGCGAGCGGGGATAGAGACCTGCCCCGCACCGGCGGTGGGCCTGCACTGCCCTTGGCTGTCGGCGCGGGGGCGCTGGCACTCGGCGCGGTACTCCTCGTGGCGAGCCGTCGCCGTCGAGGTGCCGGACTTAGCTGATCGGCACAGCCTTGCTGGTCAACCCGCCGCTGTCGCTCAGCTCGGAACCACCATGACCGGACCCTCGGCGTGGTTGAGGACTCCGCGCGAGACGGATCCCAGCAGAGCGCTGCGGATCCGTCCGCGCCCACGGGTGCCCATCACCGTCAGCTGTGCGCGGGAGCTGATCCCGACGAGAGTCTCCGTGGGATCGCCGACCGGCACCGAGGTGGTCACCGCCAGATCCGGGAACTGCTCGGCCAGCGTCGCGGTTTCCTTCTCGAGTGATTCGGTCAGCTGCCTCTGCCGACGAGCGGTGGCCTCGGAGCTGAGCTCGAGGTTGGGGTACCAGTAGAGCCACTCCTCTCCGGCTGGAAGCACGGCGATGACCTCGAGAGGAGCCCCGCGCACTGCGGCTTCGGCGGCGGCAGTGACCATCGCGACCCGAGCGGGGTCCGAGCCGTCGACGCCCACGGCCACCGGTCCATGCGACTCAGCCGACGTGGCGTGGTGAGGGATGACGATCGTCGGACAGTGGGCGTGAGCCGGCACAGCGGTTGACACCGAACCGAGGGCCCGGCCCACGAATCCGCCGCGACCGCGCGCACCGACGATGATGATCTCGGCATCGGCACTCAACGTGGTGATGACCCCCGCGGCATCGCCCGGAGCAGTGAGGAAGCTCTTCTCCCCGGGGTGGTCACGGACGAGCTCGACCGCCTCGGCGAGGGTCTTCTCCGCTTGCTTCCTCGCCTTCTCGTCTTCGGGCTCGCTGGGAATCGACGCCATGTTCGGATAGATCATCGTCGGCAGCGGATAGGCGGTCACGACGGTCAGTGCGGTATTCCGACGGACGGCCTCCGCAGCTCCGAAGTGTACTGCGAGTGCCGCGAGTTCGGAGCCGTCGAAGCCGACGAGGACGCCGAACTCCCGATCGCGACCGGACTCGGACGCTTTGCGCCCGGCCGATCGTGCTTCGGCGGTGGTGGACTCGGCCATGGGGGACTGAGCAGACATCTCGAACCTCTCCATCGGGGCCTGGTCAAGCCAGACGCCGACGACGGCCCCGACCAGCGGTATCGTCCGCGTCGCTTTCAGTCTACCAAGACAGTTCTACAAGTTGCAGAAAAAACGTGGGGCGAGAAGATCCGTCTCACCTGGGCGTGCATCTGGCTCAGACGCGGAAGCCCAGATGGGCCAGTGCGATGCGCAGGATATGGTCCTGGCCGTAGCAGAGCTCGCCGACGATATCGGGACGCATGGTCTCCTCGGGGGTGAGCCAATCGAGGCTGAGGGCATCGGCCCGCGGGGTGCATTCGCCGCGGACCTCCATGATGAAGCACATGGCGATCGCGTGCTGGCGCGGATCATGGAGCAGGGCCGAGCCCTCGGTGGGGAAGTATTCGGCGATGTGGAACGGGCTGATCGCCGGTGGAATGACCGGCAGCGCCATCGGACCGAGGTCGTTCTCGGCGTGACGCACCAGCGCGGTGCGGATCGTCTCGTGGAAGCGGATCCGCCCGCCCACGACCTCCCGTCCGAGGGTGCCGTCCTCGAGGCTGCGCAGCAGCAGGCCGATGCGTTCAACGTTGCCGGTCTCGCCCACCCGCACCGGGATGGCGTTGACATAGGGGATCGGCATGCGTCTGCGCAGGCGCGCATATTCCGCGTCGTCGAACCAGTTCTCGTCGAAGTCCAGGGCAGTCCGAGTCATGACCCAATAGTCCCACAACCATCCCTCACGGCAGAAGAGCATGGAGACCCTGGTGGTGAACTGGGACACGCTTCGGGTAAAATATCTTGACGTCGAGATAAATTTCCGACCGGCAGGGACCTGTCGAGTGACGTGGCCTACAGTTGTGTCAGCACTATGTGACCATTTCCGGTCAAGGACTATGAAGGGGTATCCATGATCAATCATGAAGTCCGCACCTACAAGAGCTCAGAGAACCTGGCTCGCGAAGATCAGCTCGCATGGAAGATCGCCGAGGTCGCATCCGACCCGACGCCGGTCGATTCCGAAGTCACCGAAATGGTCATCAACCGCGTCATCGACAACGCTTCTGTGGCTGCCGCATCCGTGCGTCGCTCCGCTCCGACCCATGCTCGCGAACAGGCCCAGACCCACCCGTTCAATCCCGGTGCCACCATCTTCGGTCTGCCGGTGAGCGACCGCTTCTCACCGGAATGGGCCGCTTGGGCCAACGGTGTGGCCGTGCGCGAACTCGATTTCCACGACACCTTCCTCGCCGCAGAGTACTCGCACCCCGGTGACAACATCCCGGCCGTGCTCGCAGTCGCCCAGCACAAGGGCATCGGCGGCAAGGACCTCATCAACGGTGTGGCCACCGGCTACGAGATTCAGGTCGACCTCGTCAAGGGAATGTGCCTGCACGAGCACAAGATCGACCATGTCGCCCACCTCGGCCCCTCGGCCGCAGCCGGCATCGGCGCAATGCTCCACCTGCCCACCGAGGTCACCTTCCAGGCCGTCCAGCAGGCACTGCACGTGACGACGGCGACCCGTCAGTCGCGCAAGGGCGAGATCTCGTCCTGGAAGGCGCATGCTCCGGCGTTCGCCGGCAAGATGGCCGTCGAATCCGTCGACCGTGCCATGCGCGGCGAGGGCGCCCCGAACCCGATCTACGAAGGTGAGGACGGCTTCATCGCCTGGATCCTCTCCGGCCCCGAAGCCCGCTACACCATCCCGCTGCCGGGCAAGGGCGAAGCGAAGCGCGCGATCCTCG